>CAJXDD010000177.1:0-6362 GCA_913052075.1 uncultured Gammaproteobacteria bacterium | reverse complement strand
TGTTGGTCAGCATCGCGAGTTCTGCCTCAACGGCCTCGATATCCTCTTGGAACTTGAGAATGACATTAAGCGTCTGCCGAACGAGATCTTGATCGAGTGTCTCAGAATGAAGGAGTAGCAGTGTTTTGGCCCAGTCGATGGTTTCGCTGATCGCTGGTACCTTCTTTAGATCCAGATCTCGCAGCTCCTGGACAAATGCAACGAGCTGTTGTCGCAATTGATCCGGTACCTCGGGCACCCGAGCGTGAACAATAGCGGTCTCAAGATCGGCATCAGGGAACGGAATATAAAGATGAAGACAGCGCCGCTTCAGCGCATCGCTGATTTCCCGCGTGTTGTTACTGGTCAGGAAAACCAGCGGTTTGTGCGCTGGATTCGCCGCGATGGTTCCGATCTCGGGGATCGATAACTGGTAATCGGACAACATTTCGAGTAACAAGGATTCGAACTCATAGTCACTCTTATCGACCTCGTCGATGAGTAGCACGCAGCCGTCTTGATTCTTCAGTGCTTTGAGTAGCGGGCGAGGTTCTAAGAATTCTTCAGAGAAAAAGACATCGCCAAATTCGTGCAGTTTGGCAACGGACTCTGACAGTCCCTTCGCGCCTTCCAATATCTCGCCGAGAGTTTCTTTTAGAACCTGCGTATACAGCAACTGCTTGCCGTACTTCCATTCGTAGATCGCTTTTGATTCATCGAGCCCCTCATAGCACTGTAGGCGTACGCACTCCATATCAAGCAAAGCCGCAACACTTTTGGCGAGCTCTGTTTTACCGACACCGGGTGGCCCCTCTATGAGTACTGGCTTATCTAGGTGGTGCGCTAAAAACACTGCAGTGGAAATATGAAGGTTCGAAATGTAATTGAGCGACGCGAGCCCGTCTGAAATCGCCTCTACTGTAGCCAGTTTTTCTGCGCGTTGATTCGACAAACTAATCCCCTTAATACCGTCGTGAAATAAGTGCTTTGACACGGTGCTCGCGAAAAAGTGATCTGCATTATGGGAGTGTGCCCGAGCGATGTACAGCGAGGTGCTAACAATTTGCGTGACCAATCTCGCCCGATTAGGAGGGCGAATAATGAGTGCTGAAGCAACACGTCCGGGAGTTAGGCCCTTCATCGAGGATTGTGACCAGCCTGGCCTATCGCATCCCTGAATCGATAGCGAATTTCCGAAGTGGTTGTTATCGGTTACTGGTGCTCGAAGCCCTCTTAGGGCACTAAAAGTGATTCGGGACGTTGATTGCCAAAGCCGGTCGTGAAAGAAGGTCGTGAAAAAAGACAGAGTAAAAAGGTCGTTTGAAAAGGCTGTGAAAGGCGGTTGTGAAAGTAACCTTGAAATCAGCGCTGGGCGGGTAAGGCACATGTTTCGCGCACAAAAGCGCAGAAAAATACTCGCTGATAGTGCTATGGTGCAATTGGGGGGATTTGCAATGAAACAATCAATAGTCGTAGCACTTTTTTTGTTGCTCCAGGGCGCGGGGATAGGTCATGTTAGTGCCAATCCCTATCCGTCAACCTACAAAGCGTCGGCGCATTCGCCTTACGTTCTGGTGAGTCAAGCCATTGACGCGGGAGAGGGAGAAGGTTGGTTCTCTGGATGGGTACAGGTTGAGAACAACCGTATTACCGCAGTGAATACGATGGATGTTCCCCTACCAGAGGGCATCGAGATCAGGGATGTTGGTCAGCAATTTGTGACGCCTGGGATCATCGATGTACACAGTCATTTGGGCGACTACCCAGCGCCTTCCTATCGCGCCCACAGCGATGGCAATGAGGCGACATCGCCGGTCACAGCAGAAGTATGGGCCGAGCATAGCGTGTGGCCCCAAGATCCTCAGTTTCCCTTGGCGCTTGCAGGAGGGGTAACGACGCTTCAGATACTGCCAGGCTCTGCCAATTTGTTTGGGGGTCGCAGTGTAACGCTCAAGAATGTCTGGTCCCGAACGGTACAAGGGATGAAGTTTCCGGATGCTCCTTACGGTTTAAAGATGGCGTGCGGCGAGAATCCGAAACGGGTATACGGGAGTAAAGGACGTTCTCCTGCCACGCGCATGGGTAATTTTGCCGGTTACCGCAAAACCTGGATCCAAGCCCGTGAATATCAAAGGGCCTGGCAAGACTACGAACAAAGTCTTGTTGAATACGAGGAGAAGCTAGCCACAGCTAGTGATGAGTCAGCAGATGCTGACGCTGGAAAAGAGCCCCCTCGCGCGCCCAAGCCTCCTAAACGCGATATTCAAATGGAAACCCTAGTTGGTGCGTTGGAAGGGGATATCTTGGTCCATAACCACTGCTACCGGGCTGACGAAATGGCGCAAATTATCGACCTTAGCAAAGAATTTGGCTATCAGGTCACGGCGTTCCACCATGCCGTTGAGGCTTACAAGATTGGTGACTTACTTGCCGAAAATAATATTTGCTCAGCACTGTGGGCAGACTGGTGGCGGTTTAAATTAGAGTCTTTTGACGGGGTGGCAGCGAACGTTCCTATGGTGCACGCTGCCGGCGCATGCGCCATCGTTCATTCAGATTCGCCCAATGGGATCCAACGACTGAATCAAGAGGCCGCCAAAGCATTGGCGGCTGGCCGGAGGCTCGGGCTTGAGATCAGTGACTCTGAGGCGATTACTTGGCTGACAAAAAACGCGGCCTACGCGTTAGGTATTTTGGATCAGACTGGCACCCTTGCCCCTGGGAAGATGGCCGACATCGTTGTTTGGACGGCCAATCCGCTCAGTGTTTATGCCCAGGCAGCGCAGGTGATGGTCGATGGTGTTGTCCACTATGACCGATCCAGCAGCGAGCGGCCGATCACCGACTTCGAGCTCGGCCACCGAGAGGAGGTATGGAAATGAAAATGATGGATGGGTTGAGAGGCATTGCGCTGCTGGCGACTACGTTATTCGCTATGTCTGCAATCGCCGTGGACGTGCTGGTTGAAAACGCTTTCTTGCCGGGTACAGGCGGTGCCAAGGGCGAGCCAGTCACGATACTAATCAGTGAGGGTCGTATTCAGTCCATTGGTGCGGAGGTCACCGCCAATGACGTTGAAAGGTTCGATGCTAGAGGGGCGATTGTCACGCCAGGGTACATCGATTCTGGGACGAGTGTAGGACTTGCCGAGGTCAGCGGACTTGGCACCTCGCGTGATGGACGCGTTGAGGAGGTCCGAAATGCCGCCGGATTTAATGTTTGGACGGCACTGAATGAGGGCTCGTCTCTCATTCCGTTCGCGCCTACTGACGGGGTGACTCGAGGGGTTATCACGCCTTCTGCAGACGAGGCTAACTTTGCGGGCGAGAGTGCGCTGGTGCGATTTGTTCAGGGCGATGCGTTCCTGGCACAGGCGAGTCTTGCTCAACACCTTTACTTACGAGAGTGGAATCGGCGTGGCGCGGGTGGATCAAGGGGTAACGCGCTGCAATTGGCGCTGGCTGATCTAGATGAAGCCAGGCGGTTTCTCGACAATCAGCCTCAGTTTAGAAATAACCAAATGGGCCCGTTGGCGCAGTTTACTCATCCAGCACATCCCTCCGATGAAGACATGAGGAGGATAATGGAGCTTAAAGCACTCGGTCGCGTGATTAAGGGTGAGCGACTACTGGTGGTACATGTTGATCGCGCTGCAGATATCCGAAAAGTGGTTTCATCGTTTGAGCGATTTGAGGACGTCAAGCTGATCATTGCTGGCGGCGTTGAGGCTTGGCGACTTGCGCCTATGCTCGCAGAGCGATCGATTCCTGTACTGCTGAATGTGCTCGATAATGTTCCAGAGTCCTTCGACCGGTTAGGCGCGCGGCTTGATTCGGCGACAATTCTAGACGAAGCAGGCGTGCCCATCGCTTTTATGTCGACGACCCCTTATTCGGAATTTCGGTCGTTAACCCAGGCGGCGGGCGTGGCGGTGGCGAATGGTTTGCCTTGGGACCGCGCCTTACGCGCGCTGACCGAAGGACCTGCGGAGATCTGGGGTATCGAGGGTGGACGGCTGGCCGAGGGGGAAGTGGCTGACTTGGTGTTTTGGGACGGCGATCCCATTGAAATCATGTCTGCGCCCCAGGCGGTCATGATCGATGGTCGTTGGGTAGATTTGACGACCCGCCAGCAACAATTGAGCGAGCGCTATCGCGATCTGCTCAAGCTGAAATAGCGCATCTCACGAGATCATGAGTAAAAGGAGTTCCAATGAGATCTGAATCATTCAAGCAGTGGATAAAACGCCCAGTTTGTATTGCTTTTTGTCTCGCACTGGCGGGTTTAACGCCTCAACTTTCTGCCGATCTTGAGGCGCTCGAAGCTGAAGTTCAGGCGGACTATGAGCAGCGACTCGGTGCGTTGTTCGAGCACTTCCACGCCAACCCTGAATTGTCGTTTGTTGAGTTCAAAACGGCGGCTCGCATGGCAGATGAAATGCAAGCATTGGGGTACGACGTGACGTCTGGCATTGGTGGAACGGGCGTAATCGGTGTTTTGGAAAACGGTCCTGGTCCCCTGGTTATGATGCGAGCCGACATGGATGGCCTGCCAGTACGGGAAGAGACGGGGCTTCCTTATGCTTCCCGCGTCATGCAGGAAACGGTCGAGGGTGACCTTATGCCCGTCATGCATGCGTGCGGTCATGACGTTCATATCACGGCGCTTATCGGTACTGCCCGATACATGGCAAACCATCGAGATGAATGGTCTGGAACGTTGATGCTGCTGGCCCAGCCTGCCGAGGAATGGAAGACGTCCGGGGCAAAAGCGATGAAGGACGATGGTGTGTGGGAGATTCACGGCACGCCAGACTATGCATTGGCATTCCATGTGTCGGCAGACATTGAAGCAGGCAAGCTCTACGCGTCAGAGGGTGCGGCTTATTCGGCGGTGGACTCCATCGACATAGAGGTGCCAGGAATCGGCGCTCACGGTGCCAGTCCCCATCGCGGTATTGACCCAGTAGTGGTTGCCTCACAAATTGTCGTCTCGCTCCAAACCATCGTTGCTAGAGAACTGTCCCCTCGTGAACCAGGCGTTGTGACGGTCGGCGTCTTTAAAGCGGGTAATAAACGCAATGTCATTGGTGAATCCGCGACGCTTGAGCTCACGGTCCGATCTGACTCGAAGGCAACTCGCCAGAAATTGCTCGGCGCTATCGAGCGGATTGCGGTCAATATCGGGCGGGCAGCAGGACTTCCGGAAGATCGCCTTCCTGTGGTCAGTCTCGTAGGTGGCGTGCCCGTCACGGCAAACGATCCGGAGCTTGCTCGTCGCGTCAATGCAGCTTGGGATGCCTCGCTGGGTTCAGAATATGTAACCACCTATGACCGTGAGGGAATGGGTGGAGAGGATTTCCCGTTTTTGACGGAAGATCCGTATATTCCTAGTGTGTATTTCTCAGTTGGTGGAACACCCAAGGCGGCCATTGAAGAAGCAAAAAATGGAGGTCGGCCAGTGCCGTCGCACCATTCGCCGATCTTTCAGATCGACCCCAAGCCCGCCATTACCTCAGGCGTGATCGGCACGGTAACGGCGCTGAAGGCCATGCTCGATGCGCGATGAGGTTGTGATCTAAGACCTGAATAGGCCTTTGGCTTTGTTCTCTAAGCGCTTTGACCGGTTTTGCTCACCCATTTGCAAATATTTCTGCGGATCACTGGGGTCAATCCACATGAAGTGCTTTTTCCACGCCTCGCCTTCGTCGAGGGCATCCCAAACATAGGGCGTCTCGACTACTTGGCCAGCCTCTACGGCTTCTGCTGCAAGGGTCAGCGCGGCGCGGAGGGTGGCCTCGTGCATGGAGCGGTCAAATGGTTTTCCAAGAGGATTACCGAGCGGCATGTCATTGTAAAGGACCCGCGGTGTGCCGCACTGCTCCAATATATCCATCGCTGCCCCAATCACGACCGTAACGATCCCGCGTTCTTCGAGTGCTCTAGCCGTCAAACTGACGGTTTGATGGCAGACGGGTCACAACGGAATCAGAATGGCAATATCAACTTCATCTTCAGTACACGCATCTGCAATAGTGGGCGCGTCCTGATCGATGGTTAGTCTTTGGCTATATTCTGTTGGAACAAAGTGGAACCTAGAGGCGATATTCCCAATGACACCCTCCTCTTCGAGTGAGCGAAGCACCTCAATCGGGAAGTAACTACTTCGATCACGCGTATGCGTCGTGACTTTGTCCCAAGAGAGTTCTTCAGTAAAGAATTGGTCGGGTGCGCTCGCGAAATCATAGTGCTGAGCCGTTCGAATAGGCTTTGGAATATTTGATTCGACAACGGCGGTAGTAACAAAGGTGACGGTGCATTCGCTGAGTGGTTTGGTCAGCGGGGTAAATGGCGTTTCGTCGTTCGTTGACCAGGCATAGTCAG
>CAJXDD010000176.1:0-6385 GCA_913052075.1 uncultured Gammaproteobacteria bacterium | reverse complement strand
GACACTCCGATCGACGGCGCGAACCATGGCAGCGTAAACCCTCAGCCGGTGCGGCGTGATATCACCCACCGCCTCAAAGTCTTCACGAGTTGCCTGCAATGGCGTATGCGGCCCCCAATGCGCTAGATACATAAAAAACGGGCGATGTTTATTATTCCTAATAACTTTGACTGCTTCATCGGTCCAATAATCCGTCAGGTAACCCTTCGGTCTGAACCGCTCTCGACCGCCATTGTTAAATGCATTGGCAAAATTCATCCGAGCCCAAAGAAACTGATCGATAGGATCAAATGGAACCCTGGCGTTGACGACGTTGGGATCGTCTTCCGGCAAATAGAGTCCACTAGCCATAAGCAGGCTGTCGTCAAACCCTTGATCGTTAGGTGCTTTCCCCAGACTCCTACCGAGATGCCACTTCCCAATATGAGCAGTGTAATAGCCCATATTTTTCAAGATTTCTGCAATCGTCACCTCTGAAGAAGGAAGCCCCTGCTGCTCATAGGGCAAACTTTCTTCTGCAAGGTCATCGTTAAACACCCCTTGGGGTAAACCTGACTCCATTTGATTACTAATCATCGACACCACCGGGCCAAACCCCGATGGCATTGGCGTGAACTCGAAGCCGGTTTTGGTTGGGTACCGCCCCGTCATTAGCATCGCGCGTGAGGTTGCGCACGTTGCGCTACCAGAGTAAGACTGCTCAAAGACGACACCTGATGCCGCTAACGCATCAATACTGGGCGTCTCAACGGCACCGCCAGCCAACCCACCGCCAAATGTAGAAATATCGTTGTAGCCGAGGTCGTCGGCAAGAATCACAATGATGTTGGGAGGAGGTTCCTCATCGCCCTCGGTCGACTCCGTTGGCCCTACCTGCCAAGGGAGCTCTCTCTCGGACTCAACCACGAATTCCCTGTCGGACTGGAACTTCACCACCGCTAACAAGAGCTCAATCCGGTTGGCCCAAGCCAATGCGATTACCGCGCAGACTATGGCTATAGAGACGATCCATTTATTCACCGTCGTACTCCAGCTAATTTTTTTTAACGTGCCCACCCGCTCTAATGATCTTGCCCCTTATGCGGCGGCTATAACTGGACTAGGGCCCCTTATGCCGCTCCGTAGCGCGGCGTGCTGAGGAATCACTGCCGCAGACTGATGCAGGTTGATCCACATACGATAGAGCGCCCTTCTCTTATCGGACTCCTCGGCATCAAAATACTTCTCTCGACGATGCATCACAGCAAGGTTGTTGACGAACAGAACATCACCCGGCCTCTGCTTGAACGTCAACTCCAGATCAGGCTGATTCGCGATGGCTTCAACACAATCAAGCGCTTCCTTTTCTCGCGGGGAGTAGGCATTTCCCGATACCGTTGCCGCTAGCTCAGCTAACTGAAGATTGAGCCAGGCACTCATCCGTCGCTCGTGCCATGCAAAAACAGGAATCCGCGTATGCTGCACCTGACCAAGCTTCTTGGTTGATTCCGCATCCCCCTGCTCTTTGCGTGCGTAGAGCGGATAACCCCGCTTAAGCGCGGGCAAATGCTGAGGGTACTGCTCCAGTATTTCGTTATAAATCGCGAACAGACTCACTAAACCATTCGTACCGCCCCGGGGCGCCTGCCGAATGCAACTCATGCCGATGCAATCACCCCCATCGCAATGGAATCGCAATTCATCGTTACTCTCATAGCCACGAGTGTCGACGCCGCGCTCCGCCCCCGCAAAGCGGTCTGCAACCACACTGAGCACCTCTCCTCTCGCATTCTGCATTACCGGTTGACCAAGACCGGTACCGATAATCCAGAAAATCCGTCGCAACTGCTCGACGTCACCCGCGTCCAACCCTCTAAGCAATACGAATCCCTTCCCTTGCGAAAGCGCTTGACTCGCGTTTGACAGCATTAAGGACAAGGCCGGATCGGACTGGGCCAGAGCTTGATGCCTAAGCCATTCCGAATCGTTCGACGGTAACTTTTGCGCAAGCGCATTAAGCGCTTTGACCTCGCCGATATTTAACTGGGTCAACCAATCTGTAGGGGCCAAATCAGCACCTCGCCACGCACGTGCACCTGTAATTGGTATTCCCTCTGTGTCGGTCATCGATTGATTCCTATCAAGCAAACCGCTTTGAGCATGGTTTTACACTCAGGAATCAGAGCGTTCTCAATCACACTCAATCATCCCCGAAGCAATCATTGCGGCCCATCGGTGCCAGCCAACCCTTACTTTCTGATAACAAGCCGTTAGCTGATTGCTGGTCGCTGTTAGCCCTTAATTAGTTAATGGCTCGTTACCGAGAACGATATTAATGAAGTACATTAAGTTTGGCCAGCTTTCCATCCATACATCCAGAGCAAGCCAATGACGATAAACGCTGCTCAGTTGACCGATGATCGAGTGACCAAAACCAATAGTTAGGGAGACTAACCATTTACACCGACAAAACGCAGGTAAGCCTAATCACTCCGGCAACTAATCGATTACAGTTAACGGAGTCTTTGGGAAACCATTAGAGTGGAGTACTACCGACGAGAAGGCTGCTTCCAGGCCGCCCAATGCAAGGAAATGGTTTATTCGGCGCCCTACGCATCGACGTAGCGTTACCTAACTAAGGCAAAGAATGGCGCCCGTTCCGGGCAAGATGTTCAGGAAATTTGTTCTAAATGGCTGTTCTCCATGCTAGCTGACCTAACCCGACGCAACATTCATGAATCACGGTAAACTCGGTCACCTAATGAGTGAAAGATCTTCCTTGCAACGACCCAGACCGAGCAAATGGTCACCGATATGAAGCAGCGACCGAATCGCAAACAAGAAAAAAGCTTAGCAACACAAGAAGCCTTGATGGACGCTGCTGAGACGCTAATCGCGGCCAAAGGACCGCATTACGTCACCATCAAAGATATCGTCAACGCCGCCAACCAAAAAAATCCATCCGTCCTGCAGTACCATTTCAAAACGATGGGTGGACTGCTCGAAGCGCTCCATCTGCGTCGTGTGGCACAGACGCGCTTGCATCGCTCCAAACTGTTGGAACGAGCATTAATAGCCAAAGGGAAATTGGAATTGCGGGACCTCTGCGGGCTCATGATTAGACCTGCTCTCGAGCTCGCGAGAAAGGATAAGCAATACCGAGCTTATGCAGCGGCCTTCGGGCACGAAATAGCCATTACTGGAGATTCCGCTTTTGAAGTCGTCAGTCGAACCGGTGGCGGTAGTGGCTTTGTGATTGGAAAGCTTCTCCGGGACGCGCTCCCTAAACTAGATGAGACAACTTTCCGCGCGCGAATGGATTTGGCGATGCGTATGTGTAGTGCAGCGGTCAGCCATCACGTTCGGCAAAAAAAACCACTGAGCGGTACGCGTGCTGATTTTTTTACCAATACGCTCATCGACGCTCTGGTGGGCGTGTTGTCGGCAGCGCCTTTCAATAACGGAAACCGAAAATAAAAGGCGCACCTTTGCAATAACGCTTAGCGACCTGCGCTGAGTCTCAGCCGAATTCAAAGCTTTAGGCGCTTGAAACTGGAGCGCCTTCGGCGCCACCACCCACTCACCTAATTCACTAACTTGCGGCGAACATGGCGCTATTTTAATGTTTTACATTATAATTTTTCTGGGCGTTTTCACTGCGAGCATCCGACGAACACCCATCTAGGCAAAGGAATCGTTCAGACATCAATTCGAAATAAACCCAGCGCGCCAACGCTAAGGTTGCATTCGTTAGGGCGTGCACGTGCCATCATCGGAGCAACTACGGCGCTTAGAAATAAGGAGATACCTTGGCCACCCCCATCCACACCACTTTAGACGGCAGGTCCTTCGTACGAACACCCGATCACTACTTTGACAACCTGCCGGACTTCCCTTTCCAGCCTAATTTTGTCGAGATCGACGGGTTTCAAATGCACTATTTGGATGAAGGCTCGCCCACCTCCGACGTCGTACTGCTACTTCACGGTCAACCCGACTGGTCTTACCTCTATCGAAAGATGATCCCGCTCATTGTCGCCGCCGGTTACCGAGTGATCGCCCCTGACATGATCGGTATGGGTCGCTCTGATAAGCCAACCGATATCCATACGCATACCATTTACCGTCATGCGGCATGGTGGGCAGAACTGATTGAAAAGCTAGGACTCAAAAAGATCACGCTCTTCTGTCAGGACTGGGGCGGCTTCACTGGACTTCACGTAGTGGCTCACCACCCCGACTGGTTCTCCCGAGTGCTTTGCTCCAACACCTCCCTTTTCCTCATGCCCGAGCCCATCCTCAATGTGCCCCAGGGTATCGATCGTGAGGCCTATCCAGTCGATCCCAACGCGACCATCAGAACTTTTGCCGACTTCGCGGCAGACTGCCAGGCCAAGGGTTTTATCAAAGATGATATGTCTGAGTTTTTCTATGGCTGGATGAAGTACGCCTTGACTGGCCCTGAGCTTAAAGCCAGCGACAACATTCGCATGGATTTCGGTGGCATCGCGCTAACAAACGATGAGGCACGCGCGTACGACGCGCCGTTTCCTGAAGAGATCTTCATGACGGGCATTCGAACACTACCCAGCATGGGGGCACTCATTGATCAAAAAGAGAGCCTTGCAGCTTGGGAAGCCTTGCAGCAATTCGATAAGCCGTTCCTCACCGTTTTTGGAACGCTGGATAAACTCGTCGGTTCAGAAAAGACACAGCGCACGCTGATCGATCATATTCCTGGCGCAAAAGGCCAGGCCCATGACCGGATTTCGGCGGGACACTTCATTCAGGAAAGCCAAGGGGAAGAAATGGCTAAGCGACTCATCGAATTTATCGCCGCCACTTCATCATAAGCGCTTTCCTCAACTTGCTGAGATTGTCTTTCAAAGTGCGCAGACAGTGCCGCTCGAGGCCTACGACCATCGCTTACCCAACGGAGTCTTAGGCTTGGTTAAATACGGGGGCCCGCTTCTCCAGAAATGCTCGCATGCCCTCTTCTGAATCTTTGGTACCACGATTCGCGGCAACCGCGTCCATTTCATCTTTCATGGATTCGGCTAAGGATTTCGTCTCATGACCCACTACCACCTCAAGCATCGATCGAATCGCTTGCCTTGGCTGATCCGCTATTTCCTCACCGAGCGCCTGCGCTCTAGCTTTTATCTCACCTATCTCCACTAGCTCCGTCACAAGACCAATCCGGTAGGCTTCTGCGCCATCTATTTTTCTGCCTCTCAAAATCATATCGAGAGCGTGGGTTCTTCCTACAGCTCGAGGAAGTCGAGCCGAACCACCCCATGCAGGCACACTGCCTAAATCCATCTCCGGCAACCCGATCTGAGCCCCCTCTTTGGCGGCGATCCGGAAATGACAGGCCAGTGGCAACTCGAGCCCCCCGCCTAGGCAGTAGCCAAACAGCGTCGCAATAGCTGGGGTACCGCCGTTTTCAATCATGTCCAGGACTTTGTGTCGCTGTCCGAAAAATGCGGCAGGACCACCGGCGCGTTTCATTCCCTCTGGAAGCTGCTTTAGATTCATCCCTGCTGAAAAGTGATCGAGCCCCTCACCGGTAAACACCATCGCGCGAATACTGTCATCCGCCAATACGTCAGGCAGTTGCTCTTCAAGACGATCGATATATTGGAGGCTCATTAAATTCCATGGCGCATCATTGATGCTGAACGTCGCAACATGGTTAGTTACTGAGTAAAGATAAGAATCCGTCATAACACCCCCTTTTAAAAGTTCGTTCAATGGATGATCGCATGATTACAAAGCGCTGCGGATGAAGTCCTATTGAGTCTTGTATACAACCGGAAGTCCTAACTCCCATGCTGGTCCCGCTTTCAACGGCACTGATCGACAGAATTTTAAACCGATCACGCTACCTTGGCGCCTTGCGCATTAAGTAAAGCACCAGCGGTAACGTCAGTGGAAATGCCCCAATCATCGCAAGCAAACCAAAATAAAAGGCCAGGCGCTGCACGAGACCGGCGGAAAGTGGCGCAGACTGCTGCGGCTCGAAATAAGGACCCGAGTACAGGTGCGAATACCCGCTAAACCGTTCATGCATTCGTCCTATCCATCGACGGAGCGCTGATAACCGCTCATCGTCCTGCAAAGGAGCAAGCGGCGGCCCTGGGATGCTTGAATGGCACTGCACAATTCCAAAAAGCAGCAGGTCTCTGCTTCCTGGTGCTTCGCCGTCCAAAAATGGCGTAGTGAGGCCCTGAAGTTCATTTTCCCAATACAAATACTGATCGCCATAATCGTCAGGCCTTGGAGGTCTTAGCCTCACTTTGGCGACGTTTATCAGCGTAAACATGTAGAACGGGATAAAGCTTCGAAGTGCGTCTTGAAGCAACCCTGTGAACGTTGATGAGGACGTGTGGGCTGTGCGAGCAAA
>CAJXDD010000175.1:0-6476 GCA_913052075.1 uncultured Gammaproteobacteria bacterium | reverse complement strand
GATCCAGCCTTTAATTCGACTGTTTTTAAACTTTCTTCAAATAACTCTGCAAAACTTTCACTCATTCAAATCGTTCCTTGGGCTTATGCCCTTTCTGGCTACCAACCTGGCCAGGGTTCGTTTTCATTGAATCTCTCAAGAGAGAACGGTTGGCTCACTTAAGGGATCGGTCCACCATCAACGACTGTGCCTCTCTCACTACTTCATCAAGCGTCATCGAGGAGCTATCAATCACGACGGCATCATCTGCTGGAACAAGCGGCGCTACCGATCGCAATGAATCACGCTCATCACGGGCTCTAATGCTCTCCAGAAGGCCGGCAAAATTAACATCCATTCCTTTATTTTTCAACTGCTTATATCGCCTCGTCGCCCGCTCTTCTGCTGACGCAGTGAGAAATATTTTGAGGGCCGCATCAGGAAATACAACCGTCCCCATATCTCGCCCATCGGCCAGCAATCCAGGCAATTGTTGGAACGCTCGTTGTCGGCCAATCAATGCCGCCCGCACTTGGGGAAACTGCGAAACCATAGACGCATCGACGCCCGCCTTATCCGTCCTAATCCGTTCGCTCACTCGTTCGCCGGACAAATACACTTGCCAATCATCGTCCACGTCATCTGGCACAAAGGAAACATCAAGATTTTCAGCGATCGACCCGAGCGCTTGTTCATCATCGAGCCTTACTGATGCCTTACGAGCCGCCAATCCCACCAGTCGATAAAGCGCACCACTATCCAGCACATGAAACCCAGTCCATTTCGCGAGCAAGGCCGTCAATGCGCCCTTACCTGAACCGCTCGGACCGTCAATGGTAACAACGGGGATATGTGAAGGTGTCATGTGACTATCGATTCCTTATCTTCGAGGTCATCTCGCACTATGCCGTCCACTGCAGTCTCATACCGTCCGGGTAAGTTCGTCCACTGACCAAAAAGCGGCTGTAGGGAACTACTGCTGCTTCGAGGTTGGCTGAATGCTGGCAAAGTAGTCTCGTGCAGATTTAGCGCGCGCTAGTTGGTCCATCAATTGCTCAGTCTGGTCATTTTCAATTAGCGCCGCAGTCTCGGCCAATGCCTCTTGAAACGTGTCGATCAGTCGGAGCAGCGCCGTCTTATTGGACAAAAATATGTCGCGCCACATTTCTGGGTCTGACGCCGCAATGCGAGAGAAATCCCTAAAACCACCCGCTGCATAATCAAACACCTCTCGACCATCGCCAAACCCAGCTAGCACATCAACGAGTGTGTAAGCGAGTAAATGAGGTAAGTGACTCGTTTGAGCGAGCACGGCGTCGTGATGATCAGCTGCCATTACAATGACATCGGCACCCATGACTGCCCACATTTTTTGAATCCGCCGGACCGCTTCCGGATTGCTCAGGTCAGATGGAGTCAGTATCACCTTATGATTCAAAAAAAGTTCTGGACTGGCTGCCGTCACACCGTGACGTTCGGAACCGGCAATAGGATGACCCGGCACTAACTGCGGCATCATGTGCGGGCAATACTCACTCACTGCTTCGATGAGAGGGCGCTTGACACTGCCAACGTCAGTCAGCACGCCTTCAAATCCCCCTAACTCTTGAAGCAGGGGAGTCATGCTCCGCACTGGTGTGCAAAGACACACCACATCGACACCGTTCGCCAAGTCTGCAACGGTTAGGTGGGCAACATCAACGATCCCCATCGACAATCCGGCTTTTGTCGCATCAGGATCAGCATCAAAAGCGTGTATCTCGTAACCGCCAACTCGCTTAAGCCCGGCCGCGATTGAACCTCCAATCAAGCCAAGGCCTATGATTCCGATTCGCTCCAGCTCGGCCATGCTAGCGATCGACTACCCGGTGCAGTGCCTCAAGACAGCGATCATTTTCAGACTCGGTGCCAATAGAAATACGCAAATAATCTACCAGGCCATAAACGCCTACCGGCCTCAGAATCACACCCTCGCGCAGCATCGCCTCGTAGGTCGGTTGCGCGCCGCGAGAAAATTCCACCGTCAAAAAATTACCTGCTGAAGGAATGAAGGGTAGATCGAGGGATGCGAGGCCCGATCTCATTTGCTCGAGTCCGAGATTATTCACGGCGACACCGGCTTCGACGTGCTCGTCATCGGTCAGAGCAATCAGTCCACCGGCCATCGCCAGGGAATTCACGTTAAATGGTTGCCGGATTCGATTCATCAGATCGGCCACCCCTGGAGGGGATACCGACCAACCTAATCGCAAGCCAGCTAACCCATGGGCTTTTGAAAACGTTCTAGTGACGATGAGATTCGAGTATCGCTCCATGAGCACCAACCCGTTCGGGTAATCAGGGTCGGACACGTACTCGAAGTAAGCTTCATCCAACACCACAAGCACATCACTGGGAACGGCATCTAGAAAGCGCTCTAATTCCTCGCTTTTGACCCAGGTACCGGTTGGGTTGTTTGGATTGGCGATGAACACCATTTGGGTGTTGTCATCGATCACCGAAAGCGTAGCGTTTAAGTCCTGACCGAAGTCACGGGCGGGCACTTCCCTTACCTCCGCACCCTGGGCCAAAGTCACTAGCCCATAAACCACAAACGAATGTTCTGAAACTACCGCGTTTGTCCCAGGCCGCAAAAACAGCCGGCCAAGGATTTCAAGCACATCGTTAGAGCCGTTACCGATGGTGATCATCGAAGGATCTACTTCAAACCGTTTCCCCAGCGCCTCTTTGAGAAGGAAGCAGCCTCCGTCAGGGTATCTCGCAAGCTGCGCAAGTTGGCTGGACAGGTCACGCATGACTCTGGGGGATGGTCCGAGCGGATTTTCGTTACTGGCTAACTTGACGCTGTCTGTGATGCCGAGTTCGCGCTCCAATGTTTCAACCGGCTTCCCTGGTTGATAAGGCGCGATCTGATCGATCCCCGGATTCACGTTCGATAAATACTTCATGATGCGACACTCACCGCTTTCGGGTAGCTTCCAAGCAGCTTGACGGCTTGCGACCCATTTTGCACCTCCGTCAGTAGCTGAGTGACGCCTGGATCCGAAGCGTGCCCTTCAAAATCGATAAAAAAGACGTACGACCACTTACCTGCTTTGGAGGGCCTGCTCTCGAGTGAAGTGAGCGAAATGCCATGACGATGAAATGGCTCCAAAATATCGTACAACGCGCCAGGGCGATTGGCGGTTGAAACCATAATCGATGTTTTATCGTCCCCACTTGGCCCTACTGATTCTCGGCCAATCACTAAAAACCGTGTCGTATTGTCTGGAGCGTCTTCGATTTTTTCGGCGAGGACATTAAGGCCGTACAACTCTGCTGCCACCTCTGCTGCAATCGCCGCAGAACGAGACTCCTCAACGGCCAACTTTGCTGCTTGAGCGTTAGAGGACGTTACTACGCGCTCGACATTAGGATAATGCGCATCGAGCCATTTTCTGCATTGGCCAAACGTCTGCTCATGCGCATAGACGCGATGAATTTCATGGTCACCCGAAACCAAAAAGTTATGGTGGATCGGTAGCTCACACTCACCGCACACCTTGAGCGAGGTATTCACAAAGGTGTCGAGCGTGTGGTTCACCACGCCCTCGGTTGAATTTTCAACCGGGACAACCCCGTAATGACACCCTTTTGCCGCAACTTCGCGAAAGACTTCATCGACCGTAACCAGCGGTGTGCCAACCACAGCATGACCAAAATGCTTAAGCGCCGCCTGGTGAGTGAAGGTGCCCTCTGGGCCAAGGTAGCCGACATTCATCGGCTGCTCGAGCGCAAGGCACGCAGACATGATCTGCCTAAACAAGAGTCGGATTTGATCATCGGGGATAGGACCCTGATTTAAGTCTGCGATGCGGCGCAGCACTTGCGCTTCCCGTTCCGGCCGATAAAACAAAACGGGGGCCTCACCATCTTGGGCGACCCCTTGCTTCACCTCTGCGACTGCCTCGGCAAGCCGCGCCCGCTCGTTAATTTTGGCTAGCAGCTCAGCGTCTAATTGATCGATCGCATCGCGTAGCGCGGCCAGATCATCACTCATCTGCAGGAAGCTCACTGTCGGCACTGGAGGACGGATCATTCGCTAACGCCGCGGCGCTTGAGTTGGATTCCATACCCTCACCATCGTCACTCGATTCATCCGAGATCTGAGAATCTACCGGATCCTCAATGCGCGCCATTCCAACGAGGTGCTCATCCTCACCCACATTGATGAGCCTAACGCCCTGAGTATTGCGGCCCTGCATCGACACTTCTTGAACGCGCGTGCGAACCATCGTCCCCTGATCACTGATGAGGAGCACTTCATCAGCCGATTCCACTTGTGACGCGCCCACTAGTGCGCCGTTACGCTCGGAGATCTTGATCGCTATGACCCCTTGCCCACCGCGGCCAATGGTTGAGAACTGGCTGACCTCCGTTAGCTTGCCGTAACCGTTCTGACTAGCAAGCAAGATCATCCCATCTGGATTAGGAATAATCAGCGAAATCACCTCGGTATTCGCGGGCAGCTTAATGCCGCGCACGCCGCGGGCGGTTCGGCCCATGGCCCGAACATCCTGTTCCTTGAATCGGATGGCTCGCCCCCCTGATTGGAAGAGCATGACGTCGGACGCACCACTTGTAACCGCGGCACCCACCAACGTGTTGCCCTCTTCAAGCTCGATGGCGATTAACCCGCTCGTTCTTGGTCTAGAAAAGTCGACAAGCGGCGTTTTTTTCACTGTCCCGTTGGACGTTGCCATAAACACATATTCATCTTCAGAGTAAGCATGAACCGGCAACATCGCCGTTATTCGCTCGTCCTCAGACAATGGCAGTATATTAATGATCGGCCGACCCCGAGCCGCTCTGCTCGCAATGGGTATCTGAAAAGTCCGCAACCAGTACACTTTGCCGAAGTTCGAGAAACACAAAATTGTGTCGTGCGTATTCGCGACCATCAGTCGCTCGATGAAATCCTCGTCTTTAACGGCGCTAGCAGATCGGCCTCGCCCACCTCGACGCTGCGCTTGATAATCAGACAGTGGTTGCGTTTTGGCATACCCCCCTCTACTGAGGGTCACCACTAAATCCTGAGGGGTAATTAAGTCCTCCATCGTTAAGTCTTCCTGGGACTCGACGATTTCTGTACGACGCTCATCGCCGTAAAGCTCTCGAAGCTCAACCAACTCTTCCTTGATCATTGCCTTGAGACGCTCAGGATTCTGGAGAATTTCCATTAGCTCAGCGATGGTATCGATGATTTCGCGGTACTCTTCGAGCAGTTTTTCCTGCTCGAGCCCGGTTAGGCGGTTCAGCCGCATTTCCAGGATCGCCTGAGCTTGGGCCTCTGACAAAAAGTAGTCTCCGTTTTCCTTGAGACCAAACCGATCCTCCAAGTCATCCGGTTTTGCCGCGTCGGGCCCTGCGCGCTCGAGCATCTGACTCACCGTGGTTGATTGCCATGCGCGCTCAAGCATTTTTCCGCGAGCCTCTTGGGCATCTGCACTAGACTTAATCAGCTCAATCATCTCGTCGATATTAGATAGTGCGACCGCGAGTCCCTCAAGCACATGCCCCCTCGCTCTGGCCCGCCTCAAGAGATATACCGTACGCCGAGTAACCACCTCCCGCCGGTGCTTCACGAAGTGCTCGAGCACTTCTTTGAGGTTTAACACTTTGGGCTGATTCTCAACCAGCGCCACGATGTTGATACCGAAGACGCTCTGAAGCTGGGTTTGAGCGTACAGGTTGTTTAAGACCACTTCGGCCAGCACATCTTTCTTCAATTCCACGACGATGCGTGTGTCCTTCGCCGACTCATCCCTTAAGTCCGTAATGCCCTCGACCTTCTTCTCTTTGTGTAACTCGGCGATTTTCTCAATCAGCCGAGCTCGGTTCACTTGGTAGGGGATTTCCTTGATGATAATCCGTGACTTACCGGACTTTTCATCCGATTCAATGTCACACCGCGCCCGCATTTGCACCCTGCCACTGCCAGTTCGATAAGCTTGGACGATACCTGCGCGCCCATTAATGATTGCAGCGGTCGGGAAATCAGGTCCTTTTATGAATTCCATTAACCCATCAATCGAGATCAGGGGATCGTCGATAAGCGCGATAATGGCACCGACCACCTCAGTTAAATTGTGCGGCGGGATATTCGTTGCGAAACCAACCGCAATCCCGCTCGAGCCGTTGACGAGCAGGTTCGGTAATTTCGACGGAAGCACTTCTGGCATCTGCAGTGTGCCATCGTAATTCTCTACAAAATCGACGGTTTCTTTATCCAGATCAGCAAGCAGCTCGTGCGCAATTTTTGCCATCCGCACTTCGGTGTATCGCATTGCTGCAGCACTGTCGCCGTCGAGCGAGCCAAAGTTACCTTGACCATCCACTAACGGGTACCGCATTTGCCAGTCCTGCGCCATTCGGACAATCGTGAAGTAAGAGGCGGCGTCGCCATGGGGGTGATACTTACCGATAACGTCTCCGACAATGCGTGCGGATTTCATGTA
>CAJXDD010000174.1:0-6486 GCA_913052075.1 uncultured Gammaproteobacteria bacterium | reverse complement strand
TGACGTCGATGTAGGGTGTATCGCCCAACAACACCATGCCATCGGCCCCTTCGCTCCGGATGCGGGTCCAGATCGAGGAGGCTTCAAAGTTGGCACAGGAACCAAAGGCGAGGGTGATCTCAGCGGGTACGCCTTTTTCCGGTGCGGTCCTGAAGGTGAGATCCTCACCCTCCCAGAGTGTTTCTGAAGCCCTGTGGATCCGGTAGCGATAGACCGTATGGGCATCGAGTGGGGACACCTCCCACCGAAGACACCAGTCCTCGGATGCCCGGGCGACCGCTTCGAAGCTTTGTGGTGGGGTGTCGGAATCGCCGGGCCGGGTCACCTCCAGGGTGTAGGTTCCGGAGACAGGTACGCGGGCCCAGAGAATGGCCGAATCATCGCTCACATGGCCCACCAGAGGCCCCTGAGAGCGCTCTCCATTCCACAAGGGCAGGGGTGGTTTGAAATCGGGCGGCCGTGGAATCACTTTCTGATGCTCTAGCTGTGGCACCTGCTGCAGCAGGTTTCCGGCGTGCACGACCTGTCCGTTCTCTCTGCCTGCCACCAGTGCTCGGATTTGAGTGGGGGTCAGCTCCAGATCATAGACCGCGACATCGTCGATGTAGCCATCCCAATCCCTCGAACCATCGCCAGCGCGATGGTTGCCAATGTGAAAACCACTCATCTCTTCGAGCGATTCGCCTCTGGGGAGAGCCACTTCATCGCGCAGCTCACCCAGGAAGGCGAGACCCGGCAGCGCTAGGTTAAAGGCCACACTTGCGCCGTCTACCGCATCATCATTGACTCGCTGAGCAGCCGCTAGATGATGGCGCATCATTGCCTTGAAGGCCTGCTTTGCCTCCTCTAACTGCTCATTGTTCGTTCCTGATTCGAGTGCGCCAATAAGCGCAATCGACAGTCGCTGCCCAGCTTCCCATCGATTGAAGCCATCACTGTCGTGCCTGGATAAAAATCCTAATTCCTCAAGCGAGTAATCGAAATTGATTTTCACCGGCGCGGAAAAATGTCGGCCAATAGAAGGAACGGGCGCCTCAGTGACACCCGTTAATTGAAACGTTTGCTTGGCCTCACGAAGCTCTAGTACGCGAGAAAAACCCAATTTACTTTGAATAATCCGTGCCGACCCCCCCGCCACCTCAAATGAAATGTCCTGCCCCGAGGCGCCAACCAAACCAAGCGTAATGGGCATATGCAGGGGGACCTTCACCGGTTGCCCTGGCGTGGGAGCCGTCATTTGCGAAATCGTTAACTCGTAACACTGATTGGCCTCATCATAATGGCCGCTCACGTCGAGTATTGGCGTTCCCGCTTGGTCGTACCAATGCTGGAACTGGACTAAATCTGCCCCACTGGCATCGGTCATCGCCCTAACAAAGTCCTCGGTCGTGACGGCTTGGCCGTCATGGCGCTCAAAATATAAGTCCGTTCCTTTGCGGAAGTCATCCGGGCCAAGTAGCGTCGCGAGCATCCCCACAACCTCAGCACCCTTCTCGTAAACCGTAGCCGTATAAAAGTTATTAATCTCAATAAATGAAGGGGGTCTAATAGGATGCGCCATTGGGCCCGCGTCCTCTGGGAATTGCGCACTACGCAGCATCTGTACCTGCTCAATACGGCACACACTCGAAGACCATTGGTCCGCTGAGAACTGCTGATCTCGTAGCACCGTGAATCCCTCTTTAAGACTCAATTGAAACCAGTCCCGGCAGGTCACTCGATTGCCTGACCAATTGTGGAAATACTCATGGGCGACGACTGACTCGACTCGCTGGAAGCCAGCATCGGTGGTCGTCTCTGGGTGCGCGAGCACGCAGGAGGTGTTGAAAATATTGAGGCCCTTATTCTCCATCGCCCCCATGTTGAAACTGTCCACTGCTACGACCATAAAGATATCGAGGTCATACTCCCTGCCATAGGTTTCCTCATCCCACCACATCGAGGTCTTAAGGCTTTCCATTGCAAAATCGACTTTGTCGATGTTGTGTGCCTCAGTGAAGATCTGAAGCGTGACTCGGCGCCCGCTCGCCGTCGTAAAGGTGTCCTCGATGTACTCGAGATCGCCAGCTACCAGCGCATACAGATACGCAGGTTTTAAGAAGGGGTCGTGCCAAGTGACTCGATGCTTGTCGCCCAGATCCTCACGAGACTGGGCATTACCGTTTGACAGCAATACAGGGTATTTCGCCTTGTCCGCCGTAATCGTTGTCGTGAATTCAGACAACACATCGGGACGGTCCAAATACCAGGTGATATTGCGAAACCCTTCTGCCTCGCATTGAGTGCAAAACATGTCGCCTGACTGATACAGCCCGGACAACGATTTGTTGTCTTGAGGCTTAATCGTCACGTCGGTTTCCAGGACGAACTGCTCGGGCAGGTCGAATAATGTGAGCTTGCCATCTTCGATGGCGTATTCGGTGTGGGAGAGCTCACGGCCATCGATAGCAATCGATTGCGTTGCAAGGTCAATTGAACCATCGAGCACAAGACGGGTCTCACGACGGCCATCAGGATTTTGCTTCATCGTAAGGGATGCTCGCACGCGAGTTTCGTCTTCGCCCAACTCGACATCGAGCACGGTCTGCTCGATAAGGTAACCCGGCACCTCATAGTCTTTTAGATGAATGACATGGGGTTGTCCCTCTCTCATTTTCCACTCCTCAAACCATTGGTTCATTTAGACCAGACGCTAAAAGAACACCATCACGGGTGTGCCCAGAAAGCCGTTATCTCGCCCTTTCCAGCGAGGCGATTCCTTCTGGGCTTTATCATACCTTCTTGAAAGCCCTCCGCGTCCTGGTTAAGAACACTCAGCGTCTTTTCTTGAGAGCCCTCAGCGTCACTCATTTCAATTCGCCTGGCGGTACAGATACAACCGACATTGAAACGAGCAGCGCCCACTTAAGCCACAGACAGTCTGCTAGACTCCCCCAATGCGAGGATCACTTTCAAAAATGCAAGCGCGAATCGGCGAGCAGGTTGAGTACGGGTTAACGCTGGGCGACCACCACCAGCCAATGAACGAACTGATCGGCAAATCCATTCAGCTCGAATTCATCGGTAAGATTCACTGTCAGTCCTGCGGGCGAGAGACAAAAAAGAGCTTCTCACAAGGCTACTGCTACCCTTGCTTTCAATCCCTTGCCGAATGCGATCTTTGCGTGATGAGCCCCGAGCGGTGCCATCATCATCTTGGCACTTGCCGGGACAATGACTTCGCTGAGCGCTTTTGCATGCAGCAACACCACGTGTACCTCGCGAACACTACTGCACTAAAGGTGGGCATTACTCGCCATGAGAACCTCCCCACTCGCTGGCTTGATCAAGGCGCCACTCAAGCGCTGGTCATTATGAATACCACGAGTCGTCGCGCTGCAGGGCTAGTTGAACACGCGCTGAAGGCTCACGTCAGCGACCGCACATCCTGGCAACGCATGCTGAAAGGACCGGGAGACAAGATTGACCTAGTAGAAACTCGAGATCAGCTCTTGGGCGCAATCACTGCAGAACTGAGTGCGCTGCAGCAGGAACATGGCATTACGGCGATGCTGCCCGTATTTGATGGCAAGCCTTTCGAATTCAACTTCCCGGTAGAGGCCTACCCCGAAAAGGTCAAATCTCACAATCTTGATAAAACGCCGCTGCTTGAAGGAACCTTGATGGGCATCAAGGCGCAGTATCTCATTCTCGATACGGCCGTGATCAACTTGCGCAAGTACAGCGCCTATCAGGTATCACTGTCCTGGAGAGACTGAATCTCGCTGAAGGAAAGCGCGGATGGAGCCCAGCGCCATCCCTGCTAGCAAGCCGCCCAGATGCGCTCCATTGGCGAGGGAGCCAAGGCCAAGCAAGTCTATGAATCCCGAAAATCCGAGGATCAGATAAGCGAGCATCACAAAGTAAATCCCTTTGGCCAGCCCGATTCTGCTTTTTGGGCGAAGCCAGTCCCAAATCATGACATACCCGAGATAGGCAAATACAACACCGGACATGCCGCCAAAGAGCTGCATCGGTGCAAGGATAGCCTGCAACGCGTTTGCGGCGACCGAAGCTATCACGGTCACTATCACAAACCAACGCCAGCCGTGCATGTATTCAATCCGCCGACCCACTTCCCACACCCAAAGCAGATTAAAGGTGATATGAAGCCAGCTGAAGTGAAGTAGCATCGGCGTCACAAGGCGCCACCAGCCGCCATCTGCCAATCCTTCCGCCAGCGGCTGAAGCAGATATCCCTGAGACGAGAGGACAATCGCATAGGGAGAGAGTGCTCGTAGCAATTCAGTGACCTCCCCGCTGTCAGCAAGCGACAGTCCGGCGGGAAGACACATCAAGTTGATGACCATCAGGAAAACCGTCATCGGAAAAAGACGCGTTGATCGCACCAACCAAGTTTTGATGGACTGAGCGTCCACCATGCCCCGCGCCGAAGATTGCTCAAGTCGCCAATCATGAATCAACTCAGCGATGCGCTCGCTGCTTGATTCACTGTCCACTAACAAGAGCTGCTCAGACGCGGCCTGCTGCCAGCGATAGATAATCCCCTCTTGATTAAGGCGACGACTCAAGCTATCGGTACGCACACCGAGGGAGACGGTAAGAACGGGTTTCATAGCATTCATGGGATCGATCTAGTGCTCTCGGTCCCCAAAGCGAGGACTCTAATCCTGACGGCGATGGGCAACCCATCAAAAAAAGGGTGTACAATTTTCAATTCAATATTGTATCGAAATTCAGTATGTCGCTGGAAAACGCCGACCAACAGGTTCTCTCGAAACTTTCTGACTGGATTGCCGAAGGCATACCTAGCTGGCTCTGTACGGTGGTGGAAACCTGGGGATCCTCGCCCAGACCGGTTGGTTCACTGCTGGCCTGTAATGCAGAGGGCCACCTCATAGGATCATTGTCAGGGGGGTGCATCGAGGAAGACTTGCTGGAACAACTGCAGCGGGGCGAACTCGCTTCCGAGCAACCTTTGCTTCACATTTATGGGGTCACACAGGCAGAAACGGAGCGATTCGGGTTACCTTGTGGCGGACAACTCCATGTCGTTATCGAGCCGTTCAAGGATCAGCAACACCTCGCGGCTTTGAAAGAAATCGTAGACCACTTGACACGCAGGGAGAGCATTCAAAGAGACGTTGATTTGATGTCCGGCGACATGACGCTAGCGCCGGTAGACCGTTTTCAACATCTCGCCCTAACCGGCGATTTCAGCAAAGAAGCGGCAACGGATCGCCGAACCATGCGCCAGACATTTGGCCCAAGGTACCAGCTGTTTCTCATTGGCTGCGGCCAGGTCTCGCAGTATCTCGCTGAGATGGCCAAGGCACTGGACTACCACGTTATCGTTTGCGACCCGCGGCCTCATCTGATGGAGCAATGGCCCGTCAAGGGGATACAACTAATCACCGGATATCCTGATGACGCCATCAGAGATACTGCTAGCGATAACTACACGGCAATTGTCGCGCTCACCCACGACCCTCGAATTGACGACATGGGTCTGATGGAGGCCTTGCAGACCGACGCCTACTTCATCGGCGCTATGGGATCAAAAAAAACGTCAGTCAATCGCCGAGAGCGGTTGAAACAACTCGATCTGTCTGATGCGGACATTGACCGGCTCCATGCACCAGTGGGCCTTCCGCTTGGCAGCAAAACACCCGCTGAAATTGCCGTCGCGATTTTGGCTCAGTTAGTTGCGCTGCGGGCAGACGCGGGGCGTATGCAAGCTGACTATCGAGCATCGGCTTGAGTCCAAACCGCTCGACTGGCCTCACTGCGCAGGCAGGTGGATGACCACGACGGGCGCATTACTGCTCGCGGCCGGCAAGAGTCGCCGGTTTGGCGGAGACAAGCGAGCCGCACGCTTACCGAGCGGCACCACCGTCGCTGCCGAAACGCTCCATCATCTGTCAGCCGCGTTTGACGCGGTCCACGTCGTACTGCGTGAGAACGACTCAGACGCGTTTATTGAGAGCTTGACCATTGAGGCGCCAAACGCCGGGTTCTCGCGCTGCCAAGATGCTCATTTGGGGATGGGCCACTCCCTAGCTCACGGTGTTGCGCAAGTGGTCAACTGGGATTGTCTTGCGGTGTGTCTTGCCGATATGCCCTTCATTCAAGCTCGCACTTACCGCCAGCTGATTGAGGCTTTCAAGGCGGAAGCAAGCAGTGGAGCGATTCTCGTTCCAACTTATCAATCAAAACGAGGGCACCCAGTGTTATTCGGCTCGGAACACTTCCCAGCGATGCAACTGCTTCAAGGCGATGAGGGCGCCAAGACATTGCTGGAGGCGCAAGCCAACAATGTTCATTTTGTTGAGATTAATGATGCGGCCATCCTGCGAGACATCGACCAGCCTACCGACCTCCTCTCGACTGCAAAGCGAGACTAACTCGTCTGACGGCTCGCCCAACCAAGTTTTGAACGGCATACGCCGTAAAAGCTCTGTCCGGGTGGATGAAGCAGTTTTAGTC
>CAJXDD010000173.1:0-6512 GCA_913052075.1 uncultured Gammaproteobacteria bacterium | reverse complement strand
GAGTTGATAAAGGGCATCCTCTGGGAAAGGACTAACAGGAACCGGAGTTTTCGCCGGAGCTTCAGGCGAAGTTGGCTCTCGCTCGACCAGCTCGGCAGCATTATCTGGCGCAGTTACCGCACCCATTGAAGCGGGTTGTGTCGTGCAACCTGCCGACAGAATAAGGAGAATCATAGACCACGACAGGATCGCCTTCTTCTGTATCAGCCATTGAAACTTGACCTGAACCACGCACTCACCATCTCTTTCATCTATTCACGAACAAAGTGTCCACGAGCAAGTTGTTAGCAACCTTTTGTCGTGAGCCTACCCATTGCTGAGAACCAACTCATAACTCAACACATGAGTTGATTCGCTGACTGACTTGGATGCACGGAGCGATTCCTTATCCCTCCTCGTACATCAAGGCCATGCACCTATTCGACCTGCTGCTCGCGCGGATGTTCCCGCTGTCAGCCGAACTCCGCCGCTGGTAGGCTATTGCTTGTTGCTCTCTCGCAACGAGCACCATCTGATCGGACCTATCCAGCAGCCCCAGATGCTCTTTACAATATGCCAAGGGAATCGCGAGGCTCAAGCATTCGTGCTTACCGATTTAAGCGCCTTTTTACGCAGCTCTTTTCATGTTTTGGGATAGTGATCAACACCGCTGGATGAACCCGTTGGTGAGTTATTCATCCAATCGAAGCTCCTCCATCACAGTCCCCGGTCGCGCCTGCTTTTCAACCCAATCGCGCGTACAATACTCGGTTCGAAAGGCTACCAACTGCCCAACATTCTAATTTTACGAAGGATTAAAGTCATCCGATCCTACCGGTGACCGACTAGAATTCATGAATTTGTTCGTCCTAGGCCTTAACCATGAAACAGCGCCCATCGCGTTGCGCGAGCGCGTTGCGTTTTCGGCCTCCGAGCTGCGAGACGCCGTTATTTCGCTGCGCACAGCGACGCAACTTGAAGAAGCCGTGATTCTCTCCACGTGTAATCGAACTGAGATTATCTGCACGGGAGGCATTGACGATAAAGAGGCTATAACTCGCTGGCTCGCCCAAGACCGCCATTGCGATCTATCAGCGCTAACGCCCTCAATCTACCATCACGCGCAAACAGACGCAGTCAGCCATTTGATCAGAGTCTCGGTTGGCCTCGATTCGATGATCATTGGCGAACCTCAAATTTTTGGCCAAATGAAAGACGCGTTCTTGACGTCCTCAGGCATCGGCGCAACCGGATCACTGCTCGAGCCTCTCTTTCAACACATATTCAATAGCACCAAGCGCGTCCGCTCAGAAACGGCTATCGGTCGACACTCCGTCACCGCGCCTGCAACCGCGATCGCACTGGCCCGGAATATTTTCAGCGATTTGAAGACATGTCGTGCGCTCTTGATCGGCGCCGGCGAAATGACCGAAGTTGCGGGGCAGCCGCTGATCGAGGCGCAAGTACAGTCTTTAACTATCGCAAACCGCACACCCGAAAACGCTCGTGAACTGGCTTCTAAGTTCAACGCTGAGCTCCTGCCTTTGTCAGAACTACCCGATCAGCTTCACCGTTTTGATCTCATCTATTCGGCCACGGCAGCGCGTTTACCGTTTATCGGCAAAGGCCTGATGGAACGCGTTATCAAAAAGCGGAAGCGGTCGCCCGTGTTTATATTGGATCTTGCAGTGCCTCGCGACGTTGAACCCGAGGTAGGAGAACTCCCGGACGTTTACCTCTACTCGCTCGACGATCTGCAATCAACGATCGCAGACAACTTACGAAAAAGAAATATCGCTGCGGATGAAGCTGAGGCATTGATCGAGCGGGCTTCGCTCGCCTTTGAACGGGAGCGAACCGCGCGCAGCAATCAAACAACGCTCCTCTCACTTCGGCAACATTTGACTGATCTCGGGCAGATTGAGCTCGCCAAAGCGAAAGTGTCCCTCCATCGAGGCGCACCACCCGATAAAGTGCTCGAAGAACTTTCCCGAGGACTCGTTAACAAAATTGCGCATGCACCCAGTCTCGCTCTGAAAGACGCGGGTGAACGGGGTGATTCAGATTTTATCGATGCAGTATCCACCCTCTTTGCGCTCGACGGATCAAACGATGAAAGCATCACTGACTGACAAACTGCTACAAATCCAAGATCGGTTTGAGGAACTCGGCGCGCTGCTGAGTGATTCGGGAGTGATTGCCCAGCAGGAAAAGTTTCGGGCTTTCTCCAAGGAATACGCTGAATTAGAACCTGTTGTTTTGAGCCATACCCAATACCAACAAGCT
This sequence comes from uncultured Gammaproteobacteria bacterium, assembly GCA_913052075.1. Lineage (GTDB taxonomy): Bacteria > Pseudomonadota > Gammaproteobacteria > Pseudomonadales > Azotimanducaceae > UBA9926. Next base: position 4,247 of record CAJXDD010000173.1, on the reverse strand, counting down.
TGCGCAGATTTAGCAGATAGCCTCAGTCTTGCCGAAGACAGCGATCCTGACATTAGGGAAATGGCTGCAGAAGAAGCAAAAGCCCTCGAGCAGTCCATTGCGGAACTTGAGCAAGAGCTACAGATTCTCCTACTGCCTAATGATCCAAACGATCAAAGCAACGCGTTTTTAGAGATTCGCGCAGGCACGGGTGGTGACGAGGCCGCCATTTTTGCCGGGGACCTCCTGAAAATGTACCTCCGCTACGCCGAGGGCATGCGATGGAATATCGAAATCTTGAGCGATCGCGAAGGGGAGCACGGTGGGTTCAAAGAGGTCATTGCGCGTGTTTCTGGAAGTGATGTATACGGCCATCTCAAGTTTGAATCGGGCGCGCATCGGGTGCAGCGAGTTCCACAAACCGAATCCCAAGGACGCATTCATACGTCGGCGTGCACCGTAGCCGTGATGCCTGAAATCGAAGAGGTCGACGAGATCACTATTGATAAAGCAGAGCTCAGAGTCGACACCTTTCGTGCAAGTGGCGCGGGGGGACAGCATGTCAACAAAACTGATTCAGCCATCCGGATCACGCATCTTCCCACAGGGATCGTCGTTGAATGCCAAGACGAACGCAGCCAACACAAGAATCGAGCACGTGCGATGAGCCTGCTCCAAGCGAAATTGCTCGATAAAGCACAAAGCGAGCAAACAGCTGAGCAGGCCGAGCAACGCCGCTCCCTGGTCGGCAGCGGTGACCGCTCGGAGAAAATAAGAACTTACAACTACCCTGATGGCAGGGTCACCGATCATCGAATCAATCTCACCCTTCATCGCCTTCAACAAATTATGGCGGGTGAGCTCGAGGCGGTCATCGACCCTCTTCGCCAGGAGCATCAGGCCGATCTACTCAGTGCAATGGGTCTCGATGGAGACTGACCAAAGCGCGACGGTGGCCTCCTTACTCAGGCGCGCGAAAACCTCACTCCATCTTATCGACTCGGCTCACTTAGACAGCGAACTACTTCTTGCCCATGTGCTGGGCGTTGATCGGTCTTGGCTCTTTGCTCACTCCAGCTCCGGCTGCACCACAGATCAAAAAGAAATCTATTTTGGGCTCATAGACCGCAGAGCCCGTGGTGAGCCATTCGCATATCTCATCAATCAGCAATCGTTCTGGGAAGACGAGTTTTTTGTCTCCGAGGGAGCACTCATTCCAAGACCCGATACAGAGCGAGTCATTGAGATCGTGCTCGCTACGGTAGGAAACGAGCCGAAAACCGTGCTTGATCTGGGGACAGGGTCGGGATGCATCGCGGTTAGTCTTGCGAAAGCAAGGCCCTCGTGGTCTGTTTACGCCAGTGATATCGAATCCGACGCCTTAGCCGTTGCCAAGAAAAATATTAAGGCGGCGCCTAATTGCTTGCTCATACAAGCGGATTGGTTGAAGGCGATACGGCCTTCGAGCGTCGACGTGATTGTTAGTAATCCACCGTATATCGCTCCCGGTGACCCCCACCTTGCCGATCTCTCATTCGAACCAGAGCGTGCTCTAGTTGCCGAGCAAAATGGCTACGCCGCCTATGCTGCTATTCTGCGCGAAGCACCTTCCGTGCTACGCCCAAGTGGTACACTGGTTTTTGAGCACGGCTATGAGCAACAAGCGAAGCTATCTGCCATGGCTAGAGCGGCAGGATTTAGCGCGGTGGGATACAACGACCTCAGCGGATTACCACGTGTACTAGTGGGTACTCGATCATGAAGGACTCAGAGTTACTACGATACAGTCGCCATATTTTGCTGCCGCAAATTGATCTTGCCGGGCAGGAAGCCTTGCTTAGCAGTCATGTCGCGATTGTTGGCCTAGGTGGACTTGGCTCACCCGTAGCGCTCTACCTCGCATCGTCCGGCGTGGGCCGACTGACGCTGGTCGACGATGACGTCGTCGAATTGGGTAATCTTCAGCGTCAAATCATTCACAGCGAAAAAAGCCTTGGTGATCTGAAGGTCCAATCTGCGAAGAAACGTCTTGCCTCCATTAATCCCGGCACCGAAGTACAGATTGTTGATCACCGTTTGGACGAGCTAGGGCTCATTGCATTAGCAAATGATGCGTCGGTTATTGTGGACTGCACCGACAATTTCGACACTCGTCATCTCGTGAATATCGCCTGCGTTAAAACCAGAACACCGCTGGTGTCAGCCGCTGCAATTCGCTTCGAGGGTCAGTTGATGGTTTGGGACCCCACAGTTCCAAGCAGCCCCTGTTATGCTTGTCTTTATCCTTCTGACCAACCTATAGAGATGAGCTGTTCAACAACCGGAGTAGCCGCGCCGCTCGTTGGTGTGATGGGGGGGCTACAAGCCATGGAAACGCTCAAGCTAATTGCTGGCATTTCGTCAGATCACACGGGCCGTTTAACAACCTACGACGGCGTGTTCAATGCGTGGAATAGCTTCACCTTCAAGAGGAAGCCAGATTGTAGCGCTTGTGGGAATGAAGCTAACTGACTGTCTTCCCGGCCGCTTGCTGATCCGCTTGATAGGACGAGCGAACCAATGGGCCGCTCGCCACTCGTTTGAAACCAAGTGTTCTTGCTTCCTCGGCAAGGGCCTCAAACTCATCAGGGTGAACATAGCGATCAACCGGCAGATGATCTCGGCTAGGCTGCAAGTACTGTCCAAGGGTCAACATATCGACCTCATGTCGCCGGCAGTCCTTCATCACCTCAATTACCTCTTCAAAAGTCTCTCCCAGTCCAAGCATCAACCCGCTCTTGGTTTGCACATCTGGCTGGATCGACTTGTATCGGGCCAGCAGGTCCAGTGACCACTCATAGTCCGCTCCGGGGCGAGCTTTCTTATAAAGACGAGGAACGGTCTCCAGGTTGTGGTTGAAGACATCGGGCGGAGTGTCCGCCAAGATCGATAGCGCAATGTCCATACGCCCACGAAAATCCGGGACCAAGACTTCCAACGTTGTTGTCGGATTTGCCTTCCTTACTGCCTGAATGCACGCTGCGAAATGACCCGCCCCGCTGTCTTTCAAATCGTCCCGATCAACAGAGGTGACAACTACGTACTTCAATTGCATCTCGGCCACTGCTTCAGCCAACTGGCGAGGCTCATCAGGATCCAAAGGATTGGGCTTGCCATGTGCCACATCACAAAAAGGGCATCTACGAGTGCAAATCTCACCCATGATCATGAAGGTAGCCGTGCCATGAGAGAAGCACTCAGACAGATTAGGGCACGAGGCTTCCTCGCACACCGATGCTAGTTTGCGCTGACGCAATATTCCTTTGATGCGGTCGACTTCGGGGTTGGCCGTCAACTTGATGCGGATCCAATCCGGCTTCCGCAGCGGCTGATCAGTCGGCACGACCTTGATCGGAATGCGTCTAACCTTTTCCGCACCGCGGAGCTTCTCTCCCTGAATCAATTGATTTCGTTTATCCCGCACACTGATTCCTTTTATCTACCCGATGACTGCACGCGAGCTTAATCGCTCGCTCAAATGCATAAGACTCTGGTGAATTAACTCCGCTTCGAGCTCCTCTCTACTCACTTCGACGCCTTGGTTAAGCACGTCAGTAACCTCCAATCCGCGAAAGCCGCACGGATTGATTCTCGAAAAGGGCTCTAAATCCATTGCGCGGTTTAAGGAGAGTCCGTGATAACTGCAGCCTTTTCTGATCCGAAAGCCGAGCGCCGCAATTTTCGACCCATTAACGTAGACACCAGGGGCGTCACGCTTGGTTTCTCCTCGAATACCAAAGGCTGCCAAGCTGTCGATCACTACGGTTTCGGCAAGTGTCACAAGATCCCTAACCGATAGCTGCAACCGCTTCAGATCTAGCAAATAGTACACAACAGTTTGTCCAGGGCCGTGGTAAGTCACCTGACCACCTCGATCACTTTGCACAACGGGAATATCTCCGGCCGCCAAAACATGTTCAGACTTCGCAGCCTGCCCCATTGTGAAGACTGCCGGATGCTCGACGAGCCACACCTGGTCACTCGAGGTTTCTGAGCGCACTGATGTGTATTCAGCTTGGCTGGCAAACACGGTCTCATACGGAACCAGCCCCAAGCGCTGGACCTCAATGCCCGCTATTGATTCACTCGATCGAGGCATGATTAAAGGACCAGCTTAACCTGAGGTAGTCTTCGAAGCGCTTCGAATATCGTCCGAATATGAGGTTCACCTGTTGCAAACAGTTCAACGGTCAGCGAGCGATACTTTCCGGACTGACTCGTCTTCTCCG
>CAJXDD010000172.1:0-6517 GCA_913052075.1 uncultured Gammaproteobacteria bacterium | reverse complement strand
GGTTGTTCTACGAGACCTTGCCCTACGCCATTTTGATTGGCGCATTGATTAGCTTAGGAGGATTCGCTGTTCGCAGTGAACTCGTTGCTATGCGTGCCGCCGGTATGTCGGTTTACAAGATTTTAAGCTACGCCATGCTGCCTGCGTTGCTCGTTGCCGGAGGCGGGGTGCTCGTTGGCGAGTATGTGCTGCCTGATGCTGAGCGAATGGCGCGACTCGAGCGCAGGCAGGCGACCTCTACGGCAGATGCCATTGCGCCGGAATATGGGATTTGGTTGAGAGATGGTGATGCCTTCGTTCATGCTGAGTTAATCCACGAGGACACCTTGTTGGGTTTGAGGTGGCTAATCTTCGATGAAGGAAAACGGCTAATCAAAGTTCGAACGGCTGAAAAAGCGCAGTATGTTCCTGGCAGCGATGAAGTAGCGAGCTACTGGAAGCTATCTCGGGCTGAGGAGGTTGCCTATGGCGAGGATCGGTCGGTGCGTAGCCTCGCGCAGGCGTCTAAGTGGGTGACGGAATTGACCCCGGATGAAATCAGTAGTGAGTTGCTGGTTGAACCATCCAGAATGTCTATCGGTGCGTTGTCCAAAAAGATCAGTGCCCTTGAACGCCAGTCGCTTGAGGGAGGGAAGTATCAATTAGGGTTCTGGGCAAAACTGCTCCAGCCGCTTACGGCGCTGGCGCTACTCGCGCTCTCCGCGGCCATGGTCTTTGGCCCGCTCCGAGACGCCTCGATGGGGTTTCGGATATTTACGGGGTTATTGTTGGGGGTTGGTTTCAAATTTCTGCAGGACCTGCTTGCTCCCATGGCGCTGGTGTATGGCATCCCACCGCTGGTCGCTGTCATTCTCCCAACGGCGCTTTGCTTGTGGCTCGCTTTTCATCAGTTGCGTCGACTTGCTTAATGATCATTCGATCAAGCACTGCCAGATCAATCAGCGACGGATCGGAGGACGAATTCGTATCGTGCCTACCCCCTTAGGCAACCTTCAATCCGCAACTTTCAAGCTGCTGCTAGCAAACAGCAAACCTAAATCAGAAAAACTCCACGGCTACCGATAACCAGTTTATTTGACTTCGAGGTATCGGCTGTCGGATCAGCGATGGGGTAGCGGCTAGTGCCGTTCAAACGAAGGGTCTGGGTTCGATTTGAGCTAGGGGCTGGCAGCCCCAAACGATAAGCGGGATTCAGCTGTGTTTTTTGATTTCTACGACGCGTGTGTTGGTTACAAGGTCGTGGAGTGCGCGGCGGTGGGGTGCCAGCATCCAAAGATAACCAAGACCCAAACACCCAACAGAGAGCGTCGTGATAACGTACCGAAACAAAGCCTCTCTCGGGTTGAGCAGTTGGCCCGATTCGGAAATAAGCTGGATCCGCCAGACTTGCATACCCAGTGTTTGACCTTTGAATGTCCAGAAGTAAACGAAAAACAGCAGGCTCTCTAGATAGAGAAACAGTTGGTATATCAGCCCCTGAAGGGGCGCTTCTCTATCATTTAGAGCGATCACAACCAATGTTGAAATCATCCATAGCGCAAGAAGCAGCAATCCATCGTAGAAGGCAGCACCCATTCGTCGGGAAAAACTCGCATTGTTGAGTTGTGCTCTTTGCTCTGCAGTGTGATTGATTGATGTCATTGCTGGCGGTTATCCAGTGAGAAACAGTCGAGGCATCCGCTTCGGATCATTTGAAAGCTGTGATTGTACGGTTGCAATTGGTGAACGACTTGCACTTTGCACGGTGATGAATGGCAGCCCTAATCGCTCAGGATCATGAAATTGGCCTCACATTCTGCAACAAGGTCTCCGCTGTCCTGTCGGCGCATTTCGGCAGCCATGGTCGCTACATTCCGACGCTGCTTCACGCACCAGGATCGCAAGTGAACGGGTACCCCAGTGGGTAAGGCCGCCTTGTAGCGTAAGTCGCAGCGCCCGGTCACCGCTTTGTGCCCGCGTAAATAAAGCCAGTTCGCCATTACGTCATCGAGCGTACTGAAAATAATGCCGCCGTGGGTCACTCCCTCGTACCCACAGTGCACGGCATCGGGTGTAAATTCCGACACGCACTCATCGCCATCGAGTGAAAAGGTGAGTTTCAAGCCAATCGGATTGTTCGGGCCACAAACAAAGCAGTGATTAGCGTCCTCCCTGGCAGTGCTCATAATGCTGTGCAACCTGGCGCTGATGACAAGGAGCTGGGGAATCTGGATGGCATCAGTAGAATCCCCCTTTTGTTGGTGCGTCACCCGTTTTTTCTGAGGCATTGGGCTGATCGAACGCAGCCTTTAACTCCTTTCTCGCTAACCGAGACATGAAGGCCGTATCTTGACCTAACGTTACCATCTGGAAGCCTTGGGCTAGGTAGCGCTGGGTGAACGCCAACGAACCTGTGTGAATGCCCGCCGCGATCCCATGGTGTTGGCAACGCTCCAATATATGGGTGACCGTCTCAACGTGAAGAGGGTGGTCATTGTCGCCGGTTGGAGACAGTCCTAAAGCATAGGCAAGATCGGCTGGGCCTATGTAGGCCGCGTCGACGCCAGGCGTGCTCAAAATATCATCGAGGTTATCGAGCGCTTCGCGAGTTTCGATCATCACAATGCATGCTAGCTGATCATTGGCTTCCTCAACATAACCATGGCCCGCGTACATCATTGCTCGCGTTGGTCCAAAGGATCGCAGACCGGCAGGCGGGTATCGACAGGCCGATACGGCGCGCGCTGCTTCCTCTCTGTTGTTGACCATCGGGACAATCACGCCATAAGCGCCGGCGTCTAGCACCCGCATAATTTCGTAAGGCTCGTTCCACGGAACTCGGACGATGGGAATGGTGTTAGTCGTAGAGATGGCAGGGAGTAAGTGCGTCACCGCTTTGAAATCAATGACACCGTGTTGCATGTCAAGGCAAAGCCAATCAAACCCTACTTGAGCCATCTGTTCGGCTGACAAAGGAGAATCTAATGATAGCCAGCCACCGACGGTGGGCTCCCCAGCCCGCCATTTGGTTTTAATAGTGTTTTCCCGCATGTTTTTATCCTCGCGCGCTCATTGGAACGTCAGTCTCTGATGCTGATGCTGTTAGACCAGAACGGATCGCGGCCTCTGTTTGGCTCATCAGTGTTGTGACGTCCTCGTTTAATTGGTCGGTTGTGTGAATGGGCGGATGGATCATCAGCTTAACCGGCCCAGGTTGCCACTTAACCGATCCTGTTGGAAGAAGACGCCCTGTGCCACTAATACTCATTGGCAATACTGGTAACTGAAGATCTGCTGCTAGGCGAAACGCGCCTCGTTTGAAGGGTAATAGATCGCCTTCCGCAGTGCCGCGGGTACCCTCGGGGAAAAACATGATGCACATGCCGTTCTGCAATCGTTTTGAAACCGCCTGGATGCTGGCGACCGCAGCTTGTGAGTTTGAGCGATCAACCACCACATGGCCCATTGCTGCACACGCGGCTCCGATAATTGGAACAGCAAGTAGTTCTTTTTTGAGGACCCATTTGAATTCGACAGGAAGAAAGCCATAGATGAGCAAGATATCCACCTGGCTCAAATGATTGGCGGTCAAAACATAAGACTGACCTTCTTTTAGGTGTTGAAGCCCGTCAATGGAAACACGCATGCCCAGCATGAACGCATTTGAGCGAGCCCAGAGCACAGCGAGCGTTCGAGAGCACCAGTCACCTAAACCAAAAAACGACAGCACGGTGAGAGGCACGCCAATCAGAAAGGTACTGATTCCCAAGAAAGGGACGGCGATAAGCCACAGGTAAAGCCACTGAATCATGGACCCCATCATCATCTTTATTCCTTTCTTAGGATCGATAGCAGCCATATCACGCGTATGTGAATGCTTACTAACTTCTACCCTGATAACCGAACGCCGTAAGGGTGAGTATATCAAGCGAATATGGCGGTGGGATTAATATGGAGAATACAAATTCAGTGAAGAACTGCTGTCCGGTAAATGACGATAAAAAAGTATATAATTACGTAAAAACTTACTGAAAATTTGAAACAAATGAGAGTTGAACATTCTCCCAAGGTCCCCTGCGGTGAACGGGTTTGCTCATTCGGTGGATTAGGACGCTCGGTTGGAGGGTGAGCCAAGCCAGTCGATATAGCGCATGGCTCAGGGGCCTTTACACCTTAAGTCGTGCGGACGTTAGGCGAATGACGGACCAACTGCGGTAAGGGATACGCCTACTTACACAACAAACCATGAGAGACAAGGGCGCTAAGAGTATGAGCGAGGGGAAACAAAGGGATAAGAGACCGCGAGCACAAAGAGAGGTGGTGATCGAGGAGCACCCCGTCCAACAACTTCGGCGGATGATTGATCAGCTAACAGACATCGAGCGTCGACTCTCTATCCCCCAAGACGATAAAAAAGCAACACTAACGCTCCGGTACAGGGTAGCGCTTGAACTAGCAGACCAGGGGCCACTCACGGTACTTGAGTTAGCTCGTCGCTTAGACGTTGCGCATCCTGGAGTGACCCAGGCAACCCGGCGACTCGAGTCAGCTGGCGATGTGCTCTCGATGCGAGATCGATTAGATCGCCGTCGTCGGGTGATTGCTTTGACTCGGCAGGGTCAACATCGATATGGGGTGGATGTTGCTTACCGGGAATCCCAATTGTTAGCGCCCTCTATCCGTTCCAGTATCAACAGATGCGCTGATTTCGTAGATCGATTAGCAGAGGCTTTTCAACCCGATCGAGCTAGCAACGATGGTTGGCTAGGCTCAGCTGAATGGGTCGAACTGTCTGCCAGCCACATCGACGACATGTCAATGATGCTTGAGGCTGAAAACTTTGATGCGGGTGAGATGCAGGCTGTATGGCAACGCATAAAGGGAACAACGCCCCAGGATCAGCAGGCTAACCTGTGGTCCATGGGATTATGCATTCCACGCTTTAAACCTCCGGTGAGCTGGATGATTGCGGAGCGTCAGCCCAACGGTTCGCTCGAGATCATGGTGCTGTTCACGCACAAGCGGTTCAGGCGGTCGGGATTTGCAACTCGTCTCCTGCATGGACTTTTGGAATACGTTAGGAACACTGGCTTGAACAGCCTGTCTACTCATTTTTCGGAGCGCCTTGGTCCTGCGCGGATATTCTTCGAGCGGCATTCCTTCGAGCGTGTCGGGCCTACCAAACACTCGCGTGACCGACTGCAAATGGTTCGTGACTTGAAGGTCTAGTTCTTGGAAGTGGAGAGTGAGCTCCCGTTGCCGCACCTTGGTGGAACGATCAACTCACCGCTTACGAGAGAACATTGAGGTTAGGGTGATAGACTTGACTAAGAGGCGATGGACGACCTCTCTTCACCGTGCCTATGGCGGCCGAATATAGCTGGCTCATTGACCCCAGTCTGACGCAAAATTGGTTGCCAAGGTTTGCTGAAGAGGTTGGGTTTAGAAGCAGTCGTACGAAAATCAGGCGCTTCAAATAGGGGCAGATTGGATCCTCGCCTCGCTTGACAGAACGTCAGCGACGCGCTGCCCACACGTTGATAAGAAAAACTGGTCCGAGCAGAGGAAGGAGCGGCTTGTGGAAAAGACACTATTTGAACGAATCATAGACGGAGAGCTACCGTCAGACAGAGTGTATGAGGATGATCGCTGCATCGTGATCCAAGATATTCAGCCCCAAGCGCCCACTCATGTTCTGATTATTCCTCGCGATCCAATCCCAAGACTCATCGATGCCAATGATACGCATCAAGAATTGCTGGGACATCTCTTATTAGTGGCTGGCAAGGTGGCTGAGCTTCTTGGGTGTGGTGATGCGTTTAGGTTGGTCATTAACAATGGCGCCGATGCGGGACAAACGGTATTTCATTTGCACTTGCACATACTAGCGGGCAAACAGTTTAACGAGGGTGGTCTGGCGAAGTCGTTCGAGTAACCGTCGAAATTCACTGAAGTTGCTCAAAGCATTGTTCCCGGAAAGACATGATTGAAAACGTTTGATTACATTGTGATTGGCGGCGGCTCCGCAGGCTGTGTAATGGCAAGCCGTTTAGCCGAGCAACATGAGGTCTTATTGCTCGAGGCGGGACCTAAACATCACGCTTGGGATTTTCGTGTCCACATGCCAGCCGCGTTGTCGGAAGTGCTGACTAGTACGGCCTACAACTACGGTTTTCACACCGAGTCAGAGGCAGAGCTCGGCAATCGTCGGCTGTATTGTCCTCGAGGGAGGGTGCTTGGCGGCTCCTCGTCAATCAACGGGATGATTTTCGTTCGGGGCAACCCCAGCGACTTTGACCGTTGGGAGACGCGCTATGGCTGCACTGGATGGGGTTATCAGTCGGTGCTCCCACACTTCAAACGTAGCGAGGATCGGCCCGGCGGTGATCCATTATTTCGTGGGCTGGGTGGCCCGCAACGGGTTCAATCATCGGATGTGTCAGGCGAGCTAAATCAGGCGTGGTTGGCTGCGGGTTCCGCGCTCGGTTTCCCTAGTACTGAAGACTTCAATGGCGCAGAGCAGGAAGGGTTTGGACCT
>CAJXDD010000171.1:0-6575 GCA_913052075.1 uncultured Gammaproteobacteria bacterium | reverse complement strand
TGGGAAGGATCCCTGTCCTTGAAGATGGAGACATCATGCTCTGGGAGTCTGGAGCTATTGTCGAGTACTTGATCGAGCGCCACAGTGACGGCGCTTTAAAGCCTAAACCCGATCAACCCAATTATCCTGCCTACCTGCAGTGGCTGCACTATTGTGAAGGAATGGTTATGCCTCCCGTGAACACAATCGTGGTACAAACGGTTCTGTTGCCCCCTGAGAGACAAAATGCAGAGGCGCTTGCTCAAGCTCAAAAACTGCTGACTCGCGCGCTAGCACCGGTGAACGAACGGCTAGGAGCGGTTGACTATCTGGCGGGCGACTTTTCAGGTGCGGACATCATGCTAGGTCACGCTGTTTTCATGTCTAATCGACTGGGGTGCGTGCCGGACGATTACGCTGATTTAAAAGCTTACATCAGCCGCCTTGAGTCACGCCCGGCTTTTGTCAAAGGCATTGAGACTTAACGCTTATTGGGCAGCCTCGCGACCATGGGGCGCTGCCCGCCTAACGGTCGACTTGAGAGAGTCGCGCCTATCCAACCCAACCGCTCGCTCGAAGGAGACTCCGTATGTTCCCCGGCGCATATGATCCTGATCGCATCGCAATCACCATGGCTGGTAGTCAGTCTCAACTGACCTATGGAGACGTAGAGGCGTTTTCGAATCAGTTCGCTCATCTTTGCCGTCGCCACGGATTGAAGCAGGGCGATGGTATTGCCCTGTGTCTCGAAAACCACCTGTACTTTCTTCCCATCTGCTGGGGCGCGTTTCGTGCAGGCCTCTATTTCACGGCCATCAGTTATCGACTTCAGCCTGCGGAAGTCGAGTACATCGTTAATGATTCAGGCGCCAAAATACTGATCACGTCCGCTCATCTCACCGAACAGTTCGAGGCGCTTGCCCCTAATCTAGTCAACGGGCCCGCGTGTTACATGTTAGATGGCCAATCAACCAGCGCCAGTTCGCTTTCCAATGCGTTGAGCGAACTGCCCAGGACGCGGATTCCCGATGAAACCTGTGGTCAAAGTCTCCTTTACAGCTCAGGAACAACTGGCCGACCCAAAGGGGTCAAAAAGCCGTTGCCGCCAGAAGCCTTTGGTGACCCTATTCCTTACTTCACTGCGGCTGAAGAACGCTATGAGTTCGACGAGTCCACCATTTACCTGTCCCCGGCGCCGCTTTATCACGCCGCCCCTCTCGGCTTCACCATGAACGTCTTGAGATTCGGCGGAAAACTCGTGGTGATGGAGCAATTCAACGAGAGGCTTGCCCTTGACTACATCGATCGGTACGACATTACCCACAGCCAATGGGTGCCTACGATGTTCGTGCGGATGCTCAAATTACCTGACGAGGAAAAGACTAAATTGCTGGGGACCCACCATCGCTGCGCAGTCCACGCGGCCGCTCCCTGCCCTGTTTCCATCAAACGGCAGATGATTGATTGGTGGGGACCAGTTATTTTTGAATACTATGCAGGCACTGAAGGAAACGGCTCTACCTTTATAAACTCAGAGGACTGGCTTGCTCATCCCGGCTCCGTGGGGCGTGCAAGCCCTGGTTGTACGCTACATATTCTTGATGATGACGGTGAGGAAGTACCGCAAGGAGAAACAGGCGGCGTCTACTTCGAAGGCGGTGGACAATTCGTTTACTTAAACGATGATGAAAAAACAAAAGGTTCGTACAGCAAAGAGGGTTGGTCAACGCTCGGAGATATTGGCCATCTAGACGAGGACGGTTATTTATATTTAACCGATCGTAAGTCGTTCATGATCATCTCTGGCGGCGTGAACATCTATCCCCAGGAAGCTGAAAACGTGCTGATCACGCACCCAAAGGTCACAGACGTGGCCGTCTTTGGGGTGCCAAACAGCGAATTTGGCGAAGAGGTTAAAGCAGTTGTGCAGCCTGTTGATATGACGCTCGCAGATGCCTCGCTCGAAGCGGAACTCATTGCCTATGCGCGGGACCAGATCTCGCATATCAAGTGCCCTCGCTCCATCGATTTCCTTAAGGAACTCCCTAGACACCCAACCGGCAAACTCTACAAACGCCTCTTGAAGGACAAGTACTGGGAGGACGCATCATGAGCCAGGCGTTTGAGGGCGTTCGAATCATTGATTTCACCCAAGTCTTTGCAGGCCCGTTCGCCGTTATGCAGCTCGCCCTCCTGGGCGCTGAAGTCATCAAAGTCGAGCAACCTGGAACCGGAGACCAAACACGCGGCCTGATGAACGCAGACGCAGCGAACGGCGCATCGCCATCATTTCTGACCATGAATCTCAACAAGCAAAGCCTCACGCTCAATCTAAAATCTCCCGAAGCCGACAACATCGTCAAAGCCCTAGTAGCAACCGCCGATGTCGTGGTCGAAAACTTCAAAGCAGGAACGATGGATAAAATGGGGTTCGGGTTCGAGGCGCTCCGCGCAATCAAACCCGATCTGATTTATTGCTCGATCAGTGGATACGGACAGACTGGCCCCAAAGCCGGCGAGGCTGCCTACGACGGTGCCATTCAAGCGGCTTCAGGCATGATGTCCCAAAATGGCCACCCCGAGACCGGCCCAACTCGCACGGGGTTTATGCCGGTGGATATGTCTACCGCGATGCATGCTGCATTCGCCATCGCAAGCGCGCTACACCGCAAAGCGAAGACTGGGCAAGGGCAACAGATTGATCTCGCCATGATGGATACAGCCCTCTTGCTCCAGGCCGCTCAAATCAGCAATCTCAAAAACCAAGGCCAGCTCAACCCGCTACAAGGCAACGCCTCACCAACAGGGCAACCCACGGCTGATGTGTTCCCCACGAAAGATGGGTTTATTCAAATTACGGCGCTCAGACAAAATCAGGTCGAAGCCTTGTTCGACGCATTTGGACAATCTGATCAACTGTTAGATACCCGCTATGCCACCCCTGATGACCGAAAGGCTAACGCCGACGTCGTGAAAGCCTTTTGTGTGAACGAGTTATCGCTGAAGCCTACGTCTCATTGGCTTGATACGCTCGCGGCGAAGGGCATCCCTGTCGCGGAAGTCAGAGACCTTCCAGCAATGCTCGAAGAGCCGCAACTCAAGCATAGACAAGTTGTGCAAGCCATCGATAAGCATGGTGAGCAAATTACCGTTGTGACTAGTGGCTATATCACAGACGCCGATGGACCCACCATCCGAAGTCCTTCACCCGATCTCGGTTCAGACACGGACAACATTCTTGAATCCATAGGCTTTGATCCTGCGCAAATCAAGCAATGGCGCGATGAGAACGTGATTTAGCCAGACAGGGCGAGTAGACTAAACGCTCCCCGCACCTTCCCGTGACGACTTCGCTAATCCTCTCCAAAGAGGTCCTTGAGCTGGCGCTCGGCGTCGCTCGGCCGTTCTGCCTCTTGATTCTCGCCAGTCCTGTCCTCGCCCTCATTATCACCAAATAATTGAGCCAGCGATGCCGACGCGTTACTGCTCCGACGTCTGCTCGACCTTTCTCGCCCAAAATGCGGGGAGAGATAGTCACAAAAATTCGCGCTGTCGCTCTCGCGCGGAGGGTCTGCTAGGTCGTGCTGACAAGTGGGTCGCCTCGATGGATCAAAATGACGACACATCACACAGCAATGAAGCATTTCAAAACAATGCTGACAGGCGGCGTGACGAGATAGGGGCAAAGGCTCATTGACGGCTAACTCACCACAATTCCAACAGGCTAGATCTCGCCGATTCATCAGAACTGTCCTTTTGTTTGCTCAGCTGTAGCTAACACCCATTCCAGCTCGGACATCATTCATCACGCCGTAAGCGGGAATAGGATAGCGGAGTCCATTACGAGATAGCGCTTCGAGGCCAGCGATGACTTTCGGCAAATAAGCAGGTGGGATCGCCATCAAGAGTTCGTCCTCCATAACGCCACCGTACCGTCGTTCTGCAAAACATGGGATGGATAAGCTGGGTTCGCCTGTCTTCAGCGCACGACCCCATGAATCGGCACAGGAGGACTCTCCCACACAGCCCCACTCCATTTTTTTAAATCCTGTCCACTGTAGCCCGTTGATAAACAAAATCATTTGAGCCGGCGTCGCGTAGATCAGACAAATATCGGGAGGGTCAAGACGCCCGGCAGCGAGAGGCGATACGGCCATGGCTTCGAACTGCCCATGAGCCAGCACGTCCATACTGGCTTGGTGTTTGGCGGCTTCCTCTTGGTTTTCGTACCAAACGCCGGCCATCCGATCCCCTGACAGCCATTCGTCGTCCCTTGGGTGCAGGCCAATCACGGTCCCGCATTGAGCGCCGACCAAGTCATCCATGGTGATACCCACTGTCCAGCCGTTCCGGCTTGCCTGGCCCACAATCTGATCGGTGGTGTGCACTTGTTTGGGTCGCCTGATTTTCGGGATTGCCTCCATCTCCGCGGCAGTGCGAAACATCTTCATACCGATGGGGGTTGTGCGAAGCCTCAGCAATCGATTCAGATCATCGGCCACTTGCTGCCCGTTGAATTCAGACAAATCAGACGCAATTAGCGTGTCAGTCATGGAGCGCTCCTTTTATATCTCGCACTCCCACCTTAACGATCTCGTACGCCGAGCGAAAGGACCTCTTGCTGAAGGGAAAGCCCTACTCCCCGCTAGCTAGTCGCCTTAACTTTTTAAGAGCAGCTTGCTCTATCTGTCTAACTCGCTCGATAGAGACGCCAAATGACTCCGCAAGCGTGGCCAAACTGGATTTGTCATCGCTCATCCACCTCGCGCGAATAATCTCCTGGCTGCGAGCATCTAGCGCTTCAAAGGCAATCCGAAGCCGCTCGCCTTGTTGCTCCTCCAATTCTGTCGCTGCGACCACCTCTGCGGGATCTGCGCCTTCTAACGCGAGCACTCGCTCAGGGGCCGTTAAATCATCCTCTGACTGCGCATCAAAAGACGTATCTGCCCCTCGCATCCGAAGCGCCATCTCACGGACGTCTGACTCATCCACATTGAGCGCCTCTGCTACATCAGCGACGGCTTGCTCCGGCAAACTCTCCAAGGAATTGGTCATTTTTCTCAGGTTGAAAAACAACTTTTTCTGAGCTTTGGTCGTGGCGACTTTCATTAGCCGCCAATTTTTCAGAACGTAATCCGTCATTTCTGCACGGATCCAATGCACCGCAAACGTGAGCAACCGTAGTCCACGGCTTGGCTCGAATCGTTTGACCGAGTGCATGAGGCCGATATTGCCCTGCTGGATCAAATCTTCTAGGGGAATCCCGTAGCCGGAAAATCGACGAGCTTCGTAAACGACATAACGCAGGTGGGCCATAACAAGCGTACGCGCTGCATCCAGGTCATCGTGATTAAAGAACCGAGCAAACAGTGCTTCCTCATCTGCTCGATCCAATTTGGGTATCTGGTGCACCGCGTCCATGTATTGGGATAACGAGTCTGATGCCAAAGCCGGCAAGAAACGATCCCTAACCATTAACTCCATGCGAACTATCTCCCTTTAACATCGTTCACCCTGTGTTTAACGCTGTTTTTAACGCTGCTTTCAACCCCGGCCCTTACACCTGGGTTCCAACTGCCGCCACCAAGCCAGGCAGCTCGCGGACAGTAACGCCCGTTCCTATTTCTATAGATAAGCGCTCTCTTCTATAATTTCAAGGGCGGTTGAGAAAATTTTTTATCAGTAAAATCAATTGATTAAGAATGATTCGCATTAAGATTGGCTTGTTCCAAGGGCTCGCTCGCATCATCCGCGCAGTCCTCACCAATAATCAATTGAGACTCTGACTCCGCTATCCAATCGCTCGTGATGAGTGGCAATGGGATAGCCGGACCCTTGGCTCACCCTTATCATCCTCGAGACGGGCATACTACTTCGCTCATGAAATGGATAAACCCATGGATCAAATCGCAAGCTCACTGACAGATTGGACTCTTTGGGAGCCAGATTTAAGAACAACGCTCATTTTCGTGCGTCGGGACGACGCGCTGCTACTCATTGAGAAGAAGACCGGGTTAGGTCAAGGCAAGATCAACGGCCCGGGTGGCAAGATTGAAACGGGCGAGACGCCTGCAGCTGGCGCACTTCGAGAGCTTCGGGAGGAAGTGGGCTTGACGGCCTTTGAGCCACAACTTGCCGCCCGACTATTCTTCAGTGATGTTGAAGATCTCAATATTTTGGTTTACGTCTTTGTGACTGACCAATTTGACGGAGAACCGCAAGAAACCATAGAGGCAAAACCGATTTGGGTGGATGTTAAAGACGTTCCATATGAAAAAATGTGGGAGGATGATCAGTATTGGTTGCCTCAAGTACTCAATGGGGAGTCAGTCGATGGCTACTTCCAGTTCAGTGGAGAGCGCTTGGTTAGCTTTCACGTTGACCCGTTGGGGCACGGCACTCCGCCAAAGCTGTAGGGCGCGCGAACACAAGGCAATGCTCGCCCCTTGCCTTCTCCAGCTAAGCGACGTAACCGTTCAGCCAGCAACGAGGCCTCGCCGGCTGGCCGACTCAAAACAGCTCGTTAAAAAAGTCCGTGGTAGCTTTGTCAGCACGACGATTAGCGCGCTCTGAGAACACAGTGCCAAAGTCTGGAT
>CAJXDD010000170.1:0-6579 GCA_913052075.1 uncultured Gammaproteobacteria bacterium | reverse complement strand
GCTCAATGAATAAAGTCGAAGGGTTACATCATCTCGCTATTTCAACCGCGAATATGAAGGAGCAAATTGAATTCTTTACCGACAAGCTCGGCATGGAACTCGTCGCACTCTATTGGATGCATGGCGTCAAAGATACTTGGCACGGCTTTTTACGCCTCAACGATGAAAGCAGCATCGCTTTTGTCTGCAATCCAGAGATTGGCAATATCGAGGTGCGCTTGGGAGAAACGCACGCGGGTAATCCAGGCGCCAATTCGGCTAGAGGAACGATGCAACACCTGGCCTTAAAGGTGAGGAATCACGATGAATTGCTCGCCATGCGCGACCGCCTCCGCTCCAAAGGGGTGCCTGTATTAGGCCCCACAGATCACGGAATGTGTGTGTCTATGTATTTTGCCGGTCCAGAAAATCTTTCACTGGAACTGTCCTACTCTCATGAGCCCATTGATAACCGCGCTTGGATTGACCCTGAAGTAGTCGAACTAGCGGGCATTTCAGAAGACGAACTAGCAAGGTACACCCACCCCGCCGACTACAAAGATCAAGGAGGGGCTGTGGCTCAACCCAGTGCTGATGCTCAAGGACCGCACATGACCTATCCAGACGGGGTCTATCACCTGGTAATAGGAACTCCTGACGAAGTGGTCTGGAACGCCAGCGAAAAAGAACCGCCGGTCATCCTCGACACTGCGGCTGAGTAACACTGAGCAGATATCGCCTGAGATATCTGATTGGGGAAGTCCGCAGAAATTCAACTGGGCCTGATCGGCTCCGAACAACCGCGAGCAGATCTCGCTTCGGATGTGTCATTGCAGTGACCCAGCGCTGATAGACATACCAGTTTATTGCGCTCTAGCTACGCTGCCGGCCAAGCCAACGCCGTAAAACGCTGCCCTACACTTTGATCAAAGCGCCCTACTAGAACAAAGCATTTGCGCTGGGGCTTTGGCTCAAGCTGAAGACAAACTAACACTAGAGACACAAAAAAGCCGACAATCAGTCGGCTTCCTCTGAATGATGGCCCGCCCGGAGAGATTCGAACTCCCGACACCCAGGTTCGAAGCCTGGTGCTCTATCCAGCTGAGCTACGAGCGGTTGGTTAAGGGGGCGAAGTATAGAAAATCTCGGTTGCTCCTACCAGCGCCTTGGAATTCATTTATACTGTATATATGTACAGTATTCAGGTTCGAGTCAATCACCGTCTGCTCACACTAGATCACGACCAGCGGGGTAGCGTCGGCATCATTATGCGGAGCGGTGACATCGAGTATTTTTACTGGGGCGGGTTTACTCTACACACGCTTCGCAGGGTCAAACTCAAAGTGGCTGCGGTGACCAACGAGCAACTCCGCAACCCGCGAGCGGGTTACCGGCTGCAACCGCCTTGGATGTTTCTGGATGCCAACGAGTATCTTTTAGGCTCATTCGACGGGGCGCTTGCCTACGCCGTGATCCCGTTCACTATTTTGAGAAACGATACCTAACCTGAGCTGGGCGTTGTATTCGCCGTGTCGACTGTGCCTTGACTGATTTCGCCCACAGCCAAAATTGGAGACGCATCGAGGTTTTCCGCATTCATCATCTCCGCAATCTTTTGCATGGACGCGATCAACATATGCTGTTCCCAGGTTGGCAGGTTTCGAAATTTACCCAGAAACTCCTCTTGCAATGGAGACGGTGATGTCGCGAGGCGTTCCCGACCAAGATCAGTCAACTGAACCAGCATCTGTCTTCGATCGCCCTCCGCACGCACGCGTAATATCAACCCATGGTTGGACAGTCGATCCAGAAGAGACGACACGGTCGCCTGAGAGAGCACCACCTCGCGGGCAATCGCCGAGGGAGAGGGGTTTCCCAACCGATCAATGCTTTGCAGCACCAAGAGTTGGCTCGTTGTAAGCCCACTTGTCTTCAGCACTCGGCGCGAATGCAAATCGATGGCCCGAGTAATTTTCCTCAGGGATACAAGAATTTCATCGTAATCGTTCATAAAGCGAGTGCTCGGCTACCTTCTCCTATCATACCGCGCCACTGGCGCATCTGGCGGGTTTCGCACCGCCACCTCTACTACCTGTCCCGATGTCTTTCCGTAAGGGGAGTTCTCCCTGCGGTACTCAGATGACTGAGCATCACACACTACTCATCGACAATAGGAAAATCGAAGTAGGTCTCAGGAAATGGCTCAGGCCGATAAGTGAAGTGCCACCACTCTTTATCGTAGTTTTCGAATCCAAACCGAGCCATCACTTCGACTAGATATCGGCGATTCGCCATCGCGTGCTGGCTAACCTCCCGGCTGGCCGTATGGCTCATCGCATCGAAACAGTCGTAATCAGACCCAAAGTCCACATGCCCCTCGGCTTTCGAGCGTTCAAATCGATGCTGACATTTTGTAGGCCTTTCTCGACCAAGGTCATCACTCGAATGGTTGCTGCTCAGCTTTAGAAGCCCGACATCCACCGTCGCGCCCCGACTGTGTCCAGAACGTTTAGCGATGTACCCCAATTCGAACAACTGAGATTGATCAAGATCGGGGAAGTACTGCTGCTTGGTCGCGGCATCCTTACCCTCAGACCATCTGACAAAGTGATTAACCGCCCGCTGCGGCCGATAACAGTCGAACATCACCAACCCGTAACCGTCACTCTTGACGGCTTTCTGCACTTTCGCCAAGGCCGCAGCCGCTGGACGCACTAGATAACAGATGGGATCCAGATACCCATCCACGGGGGCTCCGACGAAATTGTCATCCGTCAAGTAACGCATTTCTAACTGAATATTCGGCGCAATCGTTTGTACGTCGATAAAAGCGTCAGGCACTAATTCATCGCCAAGGCCATGAAGGGATACACACCCAATGAGCACGATAACCAATACCGCTTTCATACCAACACTCCAACCCAAAACCTTTAGAGGACCGCCGTAGACGCGCCGCCTTAATCTTCTTACCGCGTCTCTCCGGGCAGCTTTCCCCAAATCTTTCTAAACATCTTCTCCCCACGACTTCTTGAAAGGCGCTCACGCAGCACTCTGACAAGACTTCATCTTAACCCTCATCTTAGTTCAGCTTGAGTAAACGATTTATTCAACGCCACGAAACAGTCTTTTCCCTCAATCATGATTGATAGACAACCGCATAGTTTTCAAAAACGGGCTGCCTTATTCATAGGAGCACGTGCCCGAGATCAAACCGCTACCCCGGCTGGCCCTTGCTGCTCGCCTTCCCCGGTCCGTGGCGGCTCTTCCTTATCCGGTAGCGGAATGAGACGATACAGGTAACAGTCATTAACCGAGGAATTGCTATGAACAGTTTGCTTCGATCGTTCGGTATTGGACTTATCTTCTGTGCGCTATGGATAGAAGCCAGTGTCGCCAACCCTGATTTTATTAATTCCGACACCGAAGCGGCCAGACAAGCTCCCTATTCTCAAGCAGTCAAAGTCAATGACATGCTAATTCTCTCCGGCCAACTCGGGATCGGAGAAAACGGGCTGGTCGAGGGTGGCATCGTCCCTGAAACCCATCAGATCATGCGCAATATCGAAAATATACTGGCTGGCCAAGGGGCCGGCCTCGAAGACGTTGTGAAATGTACCGTCATGGTCAATGAAATCAGCGAGTGGGGTAAATTCAACGAGATCTATGTGACTTACTTCCCTGGCCCCAAACCCGCTCGATCTGCCTTCGGTGCTGACGGTTTAGCCTTAGGTGCGGCTGTTGAGCTTGAGTGCTGGGCCTATCTGGGCGACTAGCTGCGGTATCGCGATAGCCAAGCTACTCCAGCTCCAGCTCTAGCTGCCGCTACACTAATGGTTATATAGATATTCCGTTTGCTATTCAGGCGAGCTCGCCTTTGATATCCTTGCCGCCGGTTTGTTTGGGTATTGGGGGAACGTAGGTTGAACAATTACAGTCTGGAATCGCGTTTGCTCACGGCTAAGACCTACTCAAAGGCACTTGCCTGCCTCTGCGCACTCATTGCCGGCCTGATCAGCCTCCCTTCGAATTCAGCACCAACTGCTGAGGCAGTGGCACTCGAAGCCCGCCCGGCCCTAGACGGCGATGTGCTGAATGACCCAGCTTGGAAAACCACCAATATCAATCAATTCTGGCAACAGCGCCCGGTAGAGGGATCACCTGCGAGCCAAAAGACCGAAGTATTCATCGGCTACACCGACCGCGCCTTATATATTGGCGTCATTTGTTACGACACTAACCCAGAAGGCATCATTGTTTCCGACAGTCGCAGAGATGCCGACCTTGAGGACACCGACAGCTTTACGATCCTCATTGACAGCTATCTCGATCAACAGAACGGCTTCGTTTTCGGCACCAATCCTGCCGGCATCGAATACGACGGTCAGGTCACTAAGGAAGGCAGTGGCGCGTTCGGCTCGGGCGGTGGCGGCTTCAACTTAAATTGGGACACCAATTGGCAAGTCAAAACCCAAACGGGCGATTTTGGCTGGTCGGCCGAATTTGAGATTCCCTTTAAATCACTTCGGTACAGCAGCCAGACCGCGCAGACCTGGGGATTTAACTTCCAAAGGAATATCCGCAGAAACAACGAGATCGCTTTCTGGTCCCCAATTGACCGTCAGTACGACCTCTTCCGCATCGCCGATGCGGGACGAGTCACCAATATCGAAACGCCAGCGCAACGAAACCTCAAAATTACCCCCTATGCTCTGGCTCGCCGCAGCAGCGGCAATATGATCGAGGGATCGAGTGATCAAGAAGTCGGGTTCGATGTGAAATACAGTGTCACGCCTAGCTTGACGCTCGACGTCACCTACAACACCGATTTCGCTCAAGTCGAAGTTGATGAGTTTCAGATCAACTTAGACCGCTTCAGCTTATTCCTACCCGAACAGCGCCCTTTCTTCCTCGAAAACGCTGGTCAGTTCGCAGTGGGCGTCCCTCGCGAGGTCGAACTGTTCTTCAGTCGAAGAATTGGTATCGCATCAAACGGTAGCCAAATTCCTATCAAAGCGGGCGCTCGTTTATCAGGCAAAGTAGGAAACTCGACCAATGTTGGCTTCTTACATATGCAAGCTGACGCTGTTGCTGGCGCGGCCGGAAAAACCGATTTCACCGTCGCTCGGGTAAATCAAGAATTCGCCAACCGCTCGAGTCTGGGTTTTCTAATCGTCAACAAGGAGGCCGACGACCTGGCGAACCCAGGGGCCGATGACTACAACCGGACCTATGCTATCGATGGACGACTAGGCATCGGTGAGGATGGCCGACTGTCCGGCTTCTTTGCCAAGACGGATTCTCCAGACCTTGAGGGAGATGACACCGCCTTCCAGCTCCAGGGTGACTATAGTTCCGAGGCGTGGTCTTTTCGTGGGGGCGTGACTCAGGTCGGGAAAAATTTTAATCCCGAGGTTGGGTTTTTACGCCGACGAGACTTCACGAAAGTGGATCTCTTTGCCCTATATCGAGACCGTCGCAGTGAGTGGGAGCACATGCATGAGCTAAGACCCCATATTGCCTATCGAGGCTACTGGGGCGAGGACGGACTATATGAAACTGGGTTTTGGCACATTGATAACCACTGGGAATGGAAATCAGGGTTTGAAGTCCACACGGGCGTCAATCTGCTACACGAGGGCGTGAGAGAACCCTTCGCACTCGCCCCCGGAAAAATTGTGCAGGACGGAGACTATGACGACGCTGAAACCCAGCTGGTACTTATTACTAATCAGGGCGCGCCACTTTCACTGAACTTGCGTTCGAAGATCGGTGGTTTCTTCGGTGGCAATCGAGTACAGCTTCAGCCGACCGTACGGTATCGAATCGGCGAAACTTTCAATGCGTCGCTCGCGTGGGCCTACAACCGTCTCAAAATTCAAAACGACCCCGAGTCCTTTACGATCAATGTCGGTTCGCTGCGAATGACTTACTCTTTTACGCCCAAGATCTCGATGCAAGCGCTCCTGCAGTACAACAACAGCACTGAGGTTTTCGCGACTAATTTCCGCTTTGCCTGGCAGACCTCTGCAGACGCTGGCTTTTATCTCGTATACAACGAAACACGGGATGACGACATGGGCATGTTTAGAGAAAAACGAAAGGAGTGGATCGTCAAGTACTCGCATACCTTTGACGTGCTGAATTAAAAGCCTAAGAGGAATCATCCACCCTCTCAAACGACTTAAACATTCCAATGCCAAGCGCGAGCAGTAATGGCGCTACCGCAAGGTTGGAAAGCGATAAAATCTGCCATCGAACATAGTCTTCCCAGGCCACCCCTAACGTTGCCACCATAAAGAGTGTGGTTGTCGTCCAGGGAACCAGGCTCTCCAGCATGGTGCCGTAATCCTCAAGGGACCGCGACAGAACCCGTCGATCAATGCCACGCTCATCAAACTGACGCCTAAAGGCATCGCCCACAATGAAACTCGTCGCGTATTGATTGCTAGTTAGTGCATTGACTGCGCCGGTTGCAAAGAGCGCGGTCAGTGCGGTGCTAGTCACCGATCGGCTCCAGGTGAGAAGCGCCCTAATCACACGGGGAATCGCTGAGACTGCATCAACTACGCCGACATAAAAGAAGACAAAAAAGGCGATAAA
>CAJXDD010000169.1:0-6648 GCA_913052075.1 uncultured Gammaproteobacteria bacterium | reverse complement strand
ATCGCCCCCCCTCTGCCCTGGCGAATCATCACTCGAGCGGCATGTTTAATACCAAGGAAAACCCCTTTAGCGAGCACATCCATCGTGTAATCCCAACTATCTACCTCAGTATCCGTTAACGGACCGATGGCGCCACCGACACCGGCGTTGTTAAACATAATGTCGAGCCCCCCAAACCGCTCTTCGGCTAAGGCCACCAGCGTTTCAATATCGGGCTCTTTGGACACATCCGTCTTCAAAAAAGCAACCCGATCACCATAGCCCTCTGCTGCCAACTGCGATTCGACCGCTTCGCCAGTGTCGGTATTGAAATCAGCGATAACGACGCTCGCGCCTTCTCTTACGAACCGTTCAACCGTCGAGCGCCCCATCCCACTTGCGCCGCCGGTTACGATTGCTACTTTTTTGTCTAAGCGCATGGCACACCTCCCCTAATGCGTGGTTTAAGCATCGATTATCACAGTCAATTGTCAATGACAGGCCATTGATTGGAGGTTCAAGCCCTAAAAAGAAAGAGTTTGAGAAGGGTCACTAGATGCTGGACTGCCGCCACAATCGGCTCGCTAGGAGGCGCTTGACCGAACGAGTCTTGTCTTTCAAGTCATCGAGCAGAATGTAAATAACAGGTAACACCACCAACGTTGTTACGGTGGCGATCGTGAGCCCGCCAATGATCGCTCGTGCCATGGGTGCATAACTCGGCCCTAAGCCGCCGACTCGAGCTTCGCCAAGCGCCAAGGGGAGCATGCCTGCAATGGTCGTGCAGGTCGTCATTAAAATTGGTCTCAGTCGGTGCTGCACGCTGAGAGAGATCGCCTGTGAACGGTCTAATCCCTCACGACGCAACTGGATGATTCTACTCAGCAAGACTATCCCGTTATTCACCACAATTCCGGCAAGGAGCAACATCCCCGTCAACGTCATTGAAGTCAGCGGTGTTTGCCAGGCCCAAAGCGTCCAAAAAACGCCAACCACACTGAACGCAATCGCCATCACGATCGATACTGGATGCAGTAGCGACTCAAAGAGCGCCGCGAGCAACATGTAGATCAATAGGATGGCGAACAGCATATTCACCACCATCTCTTGAAAGGTCTCCATGTCCTGCTCAAATCCTTTACCCATGGTCCACCGGTATCCCGCGGGCAGCGCAAACGAGACCATGGTTGATTCGACCACCGCCTTCGCTTCATCGGGGGTGATCCCATCTAGGTCGAATTCCACTTGTAGCTGGGTCTCTCTATTTTCTCGTCGAATGACCCGGAGTGAGGACTGGCGCTCGAGGGTCGCCACCATTTTCAGAAGGATGGTTTGACCCTCCACTCTGGCGATGGGTAGGTTTTGAAGCGCATTCAGCCCAAAGTCCTGTCGCCCATCTAAACCAAGCCAAAGGTCAAATTCGCGCTCGCCCGTGACAAACCCGCGCGTCATCTGGGTTCCAAATGCGGCAGATACCGCCTGCCCTACATCCTGTGCTGTTAGCCCAAACCCTGCAACCCGCTCAGGCAGCACTCGAATCAGCACCTCTTCACGACTAGACTCTGCATTGCTTCTGACATTCGCAAGCCCTGGGACTTGATCCAAGATTTCGATCAACGCGTCTGATTTTTCGATGAGGACATCCGTTGAGCGGCCGATCAACCGAACGGACAGCGGACTGCCACCGCCTCCCATACCGCGATATTTTCCACCAAACCGAGCGCGAATCTCAGGTGCTTGTGGCAGGTCCTTCTGAATCATGCGCTCGACCACCTCCGGAGACCGTTCGCTATCATCGCTCAAAACGATCGTGGTACGCCCACGATCCAGGTTGTAGCTGCTAAACAAACTTTCGATTTCCAATTCGTCTGCGCGACTCATCAAATAGGCTTCGGTTTGATCGATATATCCCTCGATGTAATCGATATCCATCGACCCTCGAACGTAATAGCGGAGCTCGAGTCGAGGTGATTCCGCCTTGGGATTCATGTTGACGTCGAGCTTTTGATAGATCCAGAGGCTGCTAGCAAAAGCAGAGACTGATAGTAGTAGCACCCACAACTTGTGGGTGACGGCCCATCGCGTAATACGGTCAAACAGCCGACCGAATCGATCCCAGCGATCGCTGCTATCCGAACCGCCCGGATGGGGCAATCGCGCAACAATGGTTGGAACCAGTGTTTGAGCAATGACGAGCGATGCAAGTAGCGAAACCACCAGCGGTATCGCAAGATTTTGCTGAATGACGGCCACCTGCTGGATATCCGTCATAAAACTCGGCACAAACACAATAACTGTCGTAAGCGTGCCTGCGGCGATCGCAAGCCCAACATCACTAATCCCGAGTGCAGCGGCTATAAATCCGTCGCTTTCTCTTTTTCGTCGATAGTCAATGGCCTCGCTTGCTACCACGCTGTTGTCCACCAGCAATCCAATCGCGAGCATCAGCCCGACGAGCGACAAAATGTTGAGCGACATGTCAGAGAAAAACATCACGCCCAGAGTCACACATAGCGATAGCGGAACTGTCGCTGCAATCAACAGGCTTCGACGAAGACTCCTCAAAAATAGGAAGAGGGTGGCGAGTGATAGTACCGCGCCCAGGGTTCCACTCTCAGCCAAATCAGACAAAGCGGTGATCACTACATCAGCCGCGCTATCCATAGGCGTAAACACCATATCGGCGTAACCTTTCTCCTGACGCACCCCGTTGATTTCACTCTCTACGAGTCGCGCCACCTCAACCAAGTTGGCCTCAGGCTTTTTGAACACCGATAGCCCAAGCGATGCTTCGCCGTTCACCCTACGACGATCCGTCCAATCCTCCGGCACGTAACGGACAGCCGCAAAATCTTTTAGCCTTAGCGTTCCATTGGCAAAACTTAGTTTCTCAATATCCTCAAGCGACGCGAACTGACCCATGGGACGAACTCGCAGGGTCTGCAGCTCCCCGTCCACTTCTCCGCCAGACAATACGAAATTTTCTGATTGTAAACGCCGCCTCACATCGACGACCTGAACGCCGAGGCTTTCGAGCCGAGCCGGATCAAGCGCAATCTCTAAGTAATTTTGCTGAATGCCGAACACTTCAACGGAGTTAACGCCATTCAAACGCTCTAAGCGCATTTTCAGCCCTTGGTCGAGGAGCGTGTACGCGTCCTGCTCATCAAGCATGGGTGCTGTAATCATCATGCTTAGAATGGGCGAGTCATTGGGGTCTCGCTGATACAAATCGATATAACGGACGGATTCGGGGAGCCGGTGCCGCACATTGTCGATCAGTTCCTTCGCTTCATTGCCCTTGCCAGCGATCTCATCGGAATTATCGAGCATTAAGCTGATCCAAAGATGATTCTGGGAACTGTTACTCCTGATCTCGTCAATGCCTTCGAGAAGCAGCAGCACCTCTTCAATGGGACGAGCCAGATTCTCCTCGACTTCTTCGGGAGTCGCATTTGGGTAGGTGATAGATACTCCAACAAAAGGGATGTCCATCTCCGGGAATTGCTCAAGAGGCAACCGCAGACCGGCAAACACGCCCATGAGCGCCAAGCCAAGGAAAAGCATGGCAACCGAAACAGGGCGGCGAACAGCCCTACTCGCAAGATTCATTGGCTTCGATCCATCAGTTTGTAGGCAACAGGTATCAGTACCAGTGTTAAGAGCGTTGATACCAACAGCCCACCAATCACTGTTACTGCCATTGGCGTACGAAGTTCGGCAGCATCGCCAAATCCAAGCGCCATGGGTAAGAGCCCTAGCACGGTAGTCAGCGTCGTCATCAAAATGGGCCGTAATCGCTGCGCTGCTCCCTCTTTAAGCGCCGCATTTTTTGTGAGCCCGTGCTGGCGACGAAGCTCGTTGACTCGATCCACCAACACAATCGCGTTGTTGACGACGATACCGACCAGCAAAATTAGTCCAATAAATACGACCACTGAAATAGCGGTCGATGTCGCCCAAAGGGCAATGACCGCACCCACCATTGCAAACGGTATCGTTAGCATGATGGACAACGGATGGATCAGAGACTCGAAGAGCGATGCCATGACCAAATAGACCAAAATCAGTGCCAAAATCAATGCTAACTGCAACGATTGAAACGAACCTTCCATTTCCTGATTTTGACCACCGACAAAACTACGCACTCCAGGCGGGTGAGCAATCTCATCCAGCATTCGCTGGGCTGCTGCGGCCGCACTTGCAAGGTCACCCGATCTTGGCTCAGCGCTGACAACAACAACGCGTTGTTGCCCCATCCGCTGAATATCCGCCGGGCCATCGACCGTTATGACGTTAGCTACCGCGCCTAGGCGTACCTGGACTGCAGCCTCAGGGTTGATGACCAAGTCGGCAAGGTCACCCGCCGAATCACGCTCGCTCTCGGCGACCCTAACGCGGATATCGATCTGCTTGTCTTGCAGGTTAAACGTTGTCGGTACGTTACCTCGCACTTTGTCTACCACGCGCTGCGCAACCTGTGGCACAGTTAGCCCGAGCGCCGCAATTCGGTCATCATCAAACTCGATTTGCAATTCGGGGTAGCCCGGCTGCCAACTCGATTCAATGTCCAAAAACGCTCCGCTTGCCTCCATCATCGCCACCAACGCATCAGAAACCGAGCCAAGGTCGGCGAGGTCCAGCCCGCTGATCTCAATTTCGAGTGGATTTGAGAAGGTAAATAACTGGGGGCGCTCGATCAAAAAGCTGGCATCAGGCACTCGAGAAAGTAGCTCCCGAGTTCGTTGCATCGCCGCCATCTCCGCACTTGCCTGACCCCCGCCATCCAAGACCACGTTGATCTCACCAAGATTCTCACCACCACTCACGGCACTAGCATCGAGCCGACCACCGGTGCCCGCTACTGAATAGGTTTGGCCAATCAGCGGGTCATCAATCAAGTCCAATTGCGTATCCGCTAGAATTTTGTCGGTTAGCTCAATAGGAGAACCCGAAGCCAATTGGAGGTTAACTTTGAACTCCCCCTGCGCGACTTCGGGGATTAATACGAGTGGCAACCTTGAGAGCAATAAAGCGGTTAGGCCGGCGGACAACAGTCCAACCCCTAATGTCGTCCATGGTGCCCTCAGCGCTAGGTCCAGCAGCAGGGCAAAGCCCCGTCCAATCAGCGCGAGTAGCCAATCGAACCCTGCCCCTAACTGCCGGCCACACCAAAAAATCGGTGCAAAAAGCGGCGCCAAAATAAACCGTGAAGCTTGTACGCGCTCTCCATGCTGCGCTTCGGACCCTGCAGCCGACAGCATTGGAATCAATGTCATGGCCAACAAAAGAGAAACTATCAGCGCAAACGTTACAGTCAACGCCTGATCCTCGAATAGCTGCCCCGCAATACCGTCGACGAAGGCCAGTGGAAGGAATACCGCAATCGTAGTCAGCGTCGAGGCAAGCACTGCGCCCGATACCTCACTGCTGCCTTCTGCAGCCGCGATACGCACCGAATCACCTCCCTCTAGGCGTCTAGCAATGTTCTCAAGCACAACGATCGAGTTATCCATGAGCATGCCGACCGCGAGCGCTATACCCCCCAAGCTCATCACATTGAGTGACACATCAAAGTATCTCATTAACCCAAAGGTAACTAGGACCGACGCAGGAATGGTGAGCGCTACGATGAGCGTCGCACGAATACTTCGCAGAAACAGCAGCAAAACCGCCACGGCAAGCACTGCGCCCTGCAGGGCGGCCTGCCTGACCTCATCGATGGCAGATTCGATGAAAGTCGACTGATCGTAAATCACCGTCGTCTGCATCTCGTCGCCCAAATCCGGCTGCAAACGCTTGAGCGCTTCTCTCACGTTAGCCGCCACCGCAACGGTATTCCCATCGCCCTCTTTGTAAATCGCGATCTCTACGGCCTCTCGACCGTTCACCCGCATCACTGCATCGCGATCCTTCGCGCCCTCTTTGACCTCTGCCACATCAGCGAGCCTGAGGATGCGACCACCTGCCTCGTAAATGATGGCATCGCCAATGTCTTGGATTGTCTCGAACTCGTTGAGCGTGCGAACCAGGTATTCTTGCCCGCCCTCCTTTAACGACCCTCCGGAGAGATTAACGTTGGTTGCTTGCAGACGATTTGCTAAGTCCTGGACACTGAGATCGAGCTGAGCTAACCGCTCCTGATCGATCTGAACGTGAACTTCCTCCTCAAACCCCCCCGCAACAATCACGGCTGCAACGCCCGGCACCGCATCAAGGCGACGCTTCACGAAATCGTCGGCGAATTGCCGCAACAGTCTGAGATCCTCAGCGGGATCTGGACCATCCTCTTTCTCCGTTAGCGTTAGCCTGAAAATCGGGTCAAGGTTTGGATTGAGTCGAAGCAGAACTGGCTTTTCTACCTCTATGGGTAGACGGACGAGATCCAGCTTCTCCCGAACTTCAATGGCGGCGAGATCCATATTGGTGCCCCACCTAAACTCGAGCACGACATCACTTTGACCCATTGCGGAAATGCTGTGCATCTTGCGAACGCCACTAGCAACTCCTACCCGTTGCTCAATGCGCCTAGTGACCTGCTCCTCAATTTCGGCAGGAGCAGCACCATCAAATGTTGTCCGAATGGTTAGGGACGGGTAAGTCAACTCAGGTAGCAGATCAAGCGACAGCCGGCCTAAGGCAATCGCGCCAAAGAGCATTGCCGCCGTG
>CAJXDD010000168.1:0-6725 GCA_913052075.1 uncultured Gammaproteobacteria bacterium | reverse complement strand
TCGAAGAGCTCGCCAGTAAAGAGCAGCTCTGCTGCTTTTTGAGGGCCTACAATCTCTGGCAGACGACACAAACCACCCACATCCGACACGAGACCACGTTTTACAAACAATTCTCCAAATCGCGCCCGCTCCGACGCGATGCGGAAGTCGGCCATTAAACTTAAATCCATGCCCCAGCCAACCGCCGCGCCGTTTACTGCGGCGATTATCGGCCGATCGCACGCCAAGATTGCAGCCGCTGCTGGAGTCATCGTCGGTCGCACGGCGCGCAATCTTGAATGCGATGCGCTCGCATCGCCGGTCATCAATTCCTTGACATCATCACCAGAGCAAAACGCAGGATCGGTCCCTGTTAGGATGACGCATCGAACATCCTGATTGTTCTGCAGTTCAATGAAGGTCTGCTCAAGCTCGGCATAAGCGAGTCTATTAAGTGCGTTTCTCGCTTGCGGACGGTTGATTGCAAGCGTTGCGATATGGTTATTAACTGTCAGTTCTAGCGTTTCGAGGGATCCATTCATCCCGTGTCGTCCTCCGTTCGCGATTCGAACCGTTATACCACAGCAGCATCGAGAGTTTTTTGGGCGCTTCAGGGAACTCCACCGAGATGATGAGCTGTAGCAGTAGAGACAGAAACAAGAATTACCATTTGCATGCCATAGGCAATCAAGATTCGAGCAACCAAACCTCTACCCGATGATCATGAGAGACTCAGTTCAGTACTTTCTCCGCAGGTTGCCAGTCAAGGGAATGCGCCTCAGCCACATGCTTCGATGTGAGATGACCACTTTTTGTCGCAAGCCCGGCACGCAGGTGGGGATCACTAATTAGGGCCGCCTCCGGGCCAGCTGCTAACCGCTTAACAAAGGGCAAAGTTGCTTGGTTTAGCGCAAGACTCGACGTTCGCGGCACCGCTCCCGGCATGTTCGCGACGCAATAATGAACAACATTGTCGTGCACAAAGGTTGGCTCTGCGTGAGTGGTTGGTCGCGACGTTGCAAAGCACCCCCCTTGATCGATCGCGACATCGACGATGACGGAGCCTGGCATCATCGTGCTGATCATTTCTTTTGAAACCAGTTTTGGTGCTGCTGCCCCGGGAATAAGCACGCTACCGATCACAAGATCCGCCCCTTGCACCAATTCAGCAATGACAGCTTGTGTGGAATAGCGGGTATTTACTCTCCCCGCAAAACGCTGGTCAATAGCTCTCAAAGAGTCTAGATCGATATCAATCACCGTGACCCGCGCCTCAAGTCCCAGCGCCATGCGGATCGCTTGCTGACCAACGACACCGCCACCGAGTATCAACACATGCCCCCGCTCCACCCCCGCAACTCCGCTCAGCAATATGCCTCTCCCGCCTTGCGCTCGTTCAAGACAATGTGCACCGGCCTGAACGGACAGGCGCCCGGCGACTTCCGACATCGGCGCGAGCAGTGGTAGTCGCCCTGCTTTGTCGGTGACCGTTTCGTAGGCAATGCACATCGCTCCCGATGCCAAGAGGTCCGTGGTCTGCGCGAGATCAGGCGCAAGATGCAGATAAGTAAAGAGCGCGTGACGCTCGCAAAGCAGTGCGCGTTCACTGGGCTGAGGCTCCTTGACCTTCACGATCAGGTCAGCAGCCTCAAATACTGCCTTTGCGGAATCAACCATTTCGGCACCGACCAATTCGTACTCACCGTCTGCAAACCCAGCTCCAATTCCGGCGCCACGCTCTATTACAACGCCGTGGCCGTCCCGTCTGAGTTCGGCGACAGCATGCGGTATAAGACCCACTCGGTACTCATGGGTTTTAATTTCCTTTGGCACCCCGATTTTCATCAGTCTTTCCTTGTGATTCCGCCCTGATCCATCTGTTCTGGCCGCTTCATTTGTGCAGACGATGCAGACACTCTGGATCCGCGCTTTTGCGTACCAACCTTGCCGTTTTCATATTTCACATTGTACTGACCGACTCTTTTTTTACTGACTTTTTATTTGCCTTAAAATATCCTAATTATTTATTTTTAATATTTTATTTAGATTTTTTGTCTATTTTTATGGATATTTTTAGACTTTATCGCTTTATAGCTGATAGAAATCTGACCAAGGTTATCCTTCTCCCAGGTTTAGTCACCGCACCAGTATTCGACAAAGTGACTGCAGGGATCAGTCAAACCACATAAGACAAGAGATTCGGCATGGAGAAACGCGCAAGGAATTCACCAGTGAAAAAACGCAGGCCGTCAAGAAAGCGGACGATCGATCGAATCGATCTGAAAATTCTCAGAATCCTGCAACGTAATGCAAGGATTACGCATACAGGGCTAGCAAGCGAAGTCGGTCTCAGCATCACACCATGCAAAGAACGTGTTAAAGCACTCGAGGCTGCGGGCGTCATCGAGGGCTACACCGCTCGAGTTAACCCAGCCAACCTCGAGCTGGGTCTTCTTGTATTCGTGGAAATCACCCTGTCTCGCACCTCGACCGATATATTCGACGCGTTCAGGCAAGCTGTGATTGACTTACCCCAAGTACTTGAATGCCATCTCGTCTCAGGAAACTTTGATTACTTAATTAAAGCTAGGGTGGCAGATATGGCTGCCTATCGTCAGCTATTGGGGGAGACGCTGCTTACCCTACCGGGCGTGAGCGACTCGCGAACCTACGTGGTGATGGAGGAGGTTAAGGAGGACACTCCGCTGCCCCTCTAATAAACTTGGCCTAGATGAGTATCGGTTGACAACACTCACCGAGTTGGGACCGCTCAGGCTTGGTCGTCGAGTCGGAGTATCTGCGCCGGGACGGGCGAATGACCAGTAATTCGGCTATTTACGATTCTGAGCGCCTCCAGTGGAGCAGCGGCATAGCAGCATGCCCATGAGCCTGCCAGCTGAGGGGCCCTACCCGCGCCTATCCCCGCGACTAATCGTTGCATGCTGTGGTAGCCTTTTCCGTCTAATCAGCACGGAAGACTCCCATGAATGTAAGCGATGCAATGATGGCAAGAAAGTCGGTCCGAGCATTCACTGACGAACCCATCGATAACGAAGTGCTGAAGTCTTTGCTAGCCAAGGCTGCAAGAGCACCCTCGGGCGGGAATGTGCAGCCGTGGCGCATCTTCGTCATCAACGGTGATGCCATGTCACGCTTCAGACAGGTCGTGCGCGAAAAACGAGCACCAGAGCCAGCCGAATATGCGATCTACCCAGATGGGTTGAAGGACCCTTACCGCACTGCCCGGTTTAATGTTGGCGAGCAAATGTACGCTCTCCTCAACATCCCTAGAGAAGATAAACCTGCGCGTCTCAGGAGACTAGCTGAGAATTTCAATTTTTTTGGCGCACCGGCAGCTATCTTCTGTTACGTCGACCGTCAGATGGGCCCACCCCAGTGGTCTGATCTGGGCATGTTTCTTCAGAGCTTTATGCTGCTTGCTACAGAAGCAGGTTATGGAACCTGTGCTCAAGAGGCTTGGGCGAATCGAGCCCAAACAGTAACTGAGTTCGTAGAAGCCGACCCTTCGCTCATGCTGTTTTGTGGCGTAGCCATTGGAAAGACAGACCCAACCGCACCCGTTAATTCGCTGGTCAGTGAGCGCTTTACTCCTTCCGAGTTCGCAAC
This sequence comes from uncultured Gammaproteobacteria bacterium, assembly GCA_913052075.1. Classification (GTDB taxonomy): domain Bacteria; phylum Pseudomonadota; class Gammaproteobacteria; order Pseudomonadales; family Azotimanducaceae; genus UBA9926. Next base: position 3,119 of record CAJXDD010000168.1, on the reverse strand, counting down.
GTTTGTTTGAGGTATCGTGATTCGTTGACCACCATGTGGTCTGCGGCATCGTCTCATCTACTTTCCTACAACCTTTGCATAAAGCGCTTGCCTAGAATCCTTGGATATAAGAAGAGAAAACTCCCTTCGCCAGCGGTTGCCCTGCCCGATCTGAAGCGCCAGAGGGTAATACCCAAGATTCAACCGATTCTGCTGCACGCCAGCCCTAACACGCTCTATCTACAATAAAGCGTTATGACTAAGCACTGTAATCACTATCAAGCACGATCAAGGATCACCATTAAGCATCACCCTCAAGTCATTCACGAATGACCAAACTCATCGGCCAGCGCTGCGTTTCGACACAAAGAGACATCCATGTAGTCTTGACATAATACTGTATTTATATACAGTATTATGTTTCACTTATTTTCTCCGCCTCGATCAATCAATATCAACCAACGAGCAGACCAGTGTGAGCGAGAGCAACCTTCAATCATTGCTAAACAAGCGACAGCTTTGGCGGGCAGGAAACACCTCGCCATTAACGAATTACGACGCGTTAAGCTCCGGGTTTGATGGGCTCGATGCTCTATTACCTCATGCAGGCTGGCCGAGAAATGCCGTGGTAGAGCTTCTCTCTTCCGATGAAGGCGTTGGTCAGTTGGAACTGTTGATGCCAGCATTAAGCACTCTCAGCCGAAGTCGCCGACAATGGATCGCATGGATTAACCCTCCCCATATCCCATACGCAACAGCGCTCAGTCGTGCAGACGTTGTGCTGGACCATCTACTGATCGTCCAAACGAAAACACAAGAAGAAAGCTACTGGGCCACCGAGCAATGCATTCAATCAGGGGCTTGCAGTGCCGTACTGACCTGGCCTGGAAAATCCATGCCAACGAAAGTGATTCGACGTCTGCAAGTTGCGTGTAAAGCGCACGCCGTATGGAGCGTTCTTTTTCGACCGACTGAGGAAAGAGCAAACCAGTCACCCGCGCCTTTCAGGCTGCAACTATCACCTGAGAGTCATTGTTTTAGCCAGGATGGCCGGTGGTGTCGCGAATTAGGCGTTGAGGTATTTAAACGCATGGGAGGTTGGGCGCATCCTAAAATCACTATTAGGCTAGAACTCGAGCCAGACATGAAAGGATTGTTGCCAGTGGAGCAGTACTCCTTGACGACCCATACGGCCAATTTATCTGCGCAAGTAGGCAATTCGCCCCAGCTCTCTTTGGGGCCAGACACCGCAGCACCTGTTAATGAATCCAAACAAACAACTACCGACATTCACACTTCAGCCTTTTCGCTTCGGCACGGAGCATCTGAATCGAAAGCCACAAAATCGAGCCGCCGGCGAGCACGTGGTGCAGCACCGAGTAAACGCTTAGGCGAGGCATCGATCGCCGATAGTTTCAGTTTTTCAAACACGCACCCCTCAAGCACACCCGATACATCATCTGTTCCCCAGGATGTTCACTAGATTCCGCTTAATGGAAGGCGATGATGAAAGGCGATAGCGCTCGCTCAGCGCCGATTTGGTTCTGCCTCTACCTCAATCGATTACCGATCGAAATATTTGAGAGATCAGCATTTATTCAAACGAACCAGAACAATCATCTAGTAGTAGCTGAAAGTGATCGCGACAAATGTGGCACCCCTGCCGAATCTTCTCTCGGTTGCACCCAAGCAGCGTCTCGCCTGAAGCCGCTCGATACCGCTAAACAACCGATCGCAATTGTCGGACAGCATCACGTCATTATGACTAACGCGATAGCTGCCCAGTCGGGCATCGAACCAGGAATGCTCACAACACATGCCTACAGTATGAACGAGTCGATACGCTGCATCGCGCAAGATACTGACCAAGAACGTCAAACATTAAAACAACTTGCACAGTGGATGTATGACTTCACTCCCCACGTCTGCATTCTGTCTGAGGATAGTATTTTGTTAGAAGTTGCTAGCTGCTTAAAATTATTTGATGGCATCGATACACTACAAATACACATCCAAAACCGCTTATACCAATTAGGCTACAGCGCAAAGATAGGAATCAGCACCACTGGATTGGCCGCCCAGGTTGCAGCGAAAAATGAACTTCCTTTGCACACAGCTGGATCGCCCATTTCTCAGCTGCAGCATTTATCTATCCACCATCTAGCACTGCATCCCGCTGATACAGACAAATTAAAAAAAGTGGGCATCGCAACACTCGGCGAACTAGTTGCTCTACCTCGCGCAGCTCTTCGCAAACGATTAGGCCAAACCGCCACCGAGCATCTCGAGCGAATGATTGGGGAACGCGTTGACCCTCAAGCTTGGATAACGCCTGACATCAGATTCGAATCAAGTTTATTTTTTACGGACAACATTACGAGCCAAAAAGCACTACTTTTTCCAGTCAGACGGCTTATTCAAGAGTTAACGCTTTTCTTGACGATTCGCCAACTTTGGACGGACAGCTTCACACTGACATTAAGCTATTGCAACAAGAAGCAAGCAGACATTCAGGTAAATCTCGCTCAACCCGATAACGATGAAACGCTTTTCCTTCGTTTATTCCAGACCCGTTTAGAGAACGGATTATCTTCGAAAGAAACCGATCAAGTGAGCCTCAAAGCTTGCTATTTCTATCCAGCGGATCCCGATAATCGTTCACTATTCGACCAGACGTTACTCGATTCAAATTCCTGGGCTAGGGGAGACCTCAAAGAACACCATACCCAGGATCAATCAGGTAAACATTCGGGTTCGCACATCGCCAAAGGACCCCCCAAGGTATCAAAAGAAGCGAACAATCTCATTAGCCTACTCAGGTCAAAGCTTGGTGATCATGCTTGTTATGGCCTTTCTATTGAAGATGATCATCGCCCTGAGAAGTCTTGGAAAAAAACAATCCAAACTCGCGCTAGTGCTTCACAGAACGGGACAATGCCTCAAAGACCAAACCATCGCGCCCAAAAGGGGATAGATCTTCTACCGAGCGCAATGCGACCCTTCTTTCTTCTGCCTCAGCCGAGGAGATTATCGCGCCAATATATTCCTACTGAGCATCCCTCATTTCGCTATTTGAGAGGGCCCGAGCGCATCAGTTTTGGTTGGTGGGAAGGGATTGAAGAAGATAGAGACTATTACGT
>CAJXDD010000167.1:0-6748 GCA_913052075.1 uncultured Gammaproteobacteria bacterium | reverse complement strand
GTGCCGAAACCAATACCGCCATTGCGGAAGCTCGCCCACTTCCTTGGTATCTCAGTGGCTTTGTATTTGTCAGAAGACTGCGACCACTTGTCCCAAAGCGGTAAGCCGTCGTCTCCGAACTCGCTTTTCAAACCCATCCCAACGCGTGTCCAAGTCTCATAGTCGTCTGCTCCGATGAAGCGCAATAGCTCATAGGCCTTATCAGCACCGGTGCTCATTTTGAATGTGGTTCTAGTTTGGATAGTTCAACTGGGGACAGTGTGTCGATAAACGACTCAATGTCCTCCGATTTCCAAAATGTCATACGACCATTTCGTATTGGCTTTGGGAAGCGACCGTCTCGCACACCATTCCACCAAGTTGTCTTCGATACCGGAATGACCTCAAGGACTTGATTGATTCTGTAAAGCTTTTGCGAATTGGGCTGCATCGAATTTTGATGGTTCATATTGTTCTCCTTAGGATTCGTTCGCTCATCCTGCCAACGTCGGAGGAGAAAATTGGGCGCGAGACGTACCTTCGCGGAAACAAAATCTTCTACTTGCTGATTTGGCGAAAACGAGCAGGTTTTGCAGTGTTTATAAGTGTGGCTGGCTGGGCTTGTAGACCGAGAGACTTAAATTCTTGCCGCCATTAGGCGGTGCCGGTTCGATTCCGGCTTTGGACAGGTAGAGCTGAAATGCCTCGCGTCGGTGACTGAGCTTGATTGATCGCGGCGCTAATGGCCTCTAACCAGTCTTTCACCGCAGGAAAATATCGCTTTCTGAGCGAGCTAGATTCTCTATTGATGCCTCTCAGCTCACACTCTCTTGCAAATTTGGATGGGTTCTTAAGGAAGGTTGGATCTTTGATTCGCCAGTTTCCGTCAATTTTTTTGACAAAGACTTTTGGCACTACGAAGTCAAATATTTGTTCTAGAGTCTCGGCAAAGTCCTGTTTGGTGTGGAAGCCTCTCCCGATTAGAGCGGTGCTACGATCTCTGACTTCGATGAAGAATTCATCGTATTCAATAATCTGAAGAGGGAGGGGCTGGACTGTCTTTCTTCTGGGCATACTTCGTTCACGGGCAAGAAAGAGGGTAATAAAATTCAGGGTATGTATTTAAATTTTGATTAAAAACAAAGAGTTAGAAGGATAACTGGCGGAGGGACAGGGATTCGAACCCTGGATAGGCTATTAACCTATGCCGGTTTTCAAGACCGGTGCATTCAACCGCTCTGCCATCCCTCCGCGGCGTAGTTTACGGAAATTGATCAGGCTTGTTAAGCGAAAATGTAGGCAAGGGAGCCGTATCTCCCCGACTTGCGGCTTTTTGAACCAGCCTTAGTGTTCCCCATCGAGTAAGCTATTGGAATGGTCGAGCTAGTCTTATTTTTTCTTATTGGGCTTGTTGCCCTTATTTGGTACGTAGCGAATCAAGGCCGCGAGCGTGCGCTATTTTTTGCAAGGGCAGAATGCCGAAAACATCAGTGCCAACTGCTTGACCAGACCGTCCAATTCGAGCGCTACCATCTGAGATGGAAGGGTGTTTCGCCAACGATCTGGCGCACCTACCGATTTGATTACAGCATTGAGGGCCTGGAGCGGCAGGATGGGGTCTTATGGTTTCAAGGACCTAGGCTTGTAAGAGTAGTGATGCGCGACGAAGAGATGATCGTTCACTGAGAGGGGCCTAGATCCTCCATTAATGTTCTGTATTGTTTCAAGTGTTTGACGGCCAGCGCGTGTTCTGAGCGAAGCTCATACAACCGCGCTAAGTTGTAATGAGCATCTGCAAATTCAGAAGCGATAAGGTAGGCCTCGATGGCTTCATCTTCTCGATGAAGGTCATCGAGGAGGGTGCCAAGATTGAATGCGGCGAGCACGTTGTCTGGTTCCACCTCGAGGGCTTTCCGGTAGTGGTTTTCGGCGAGATCCAGTTCGTCACGCTCTTGAAGAATTCGACCCAGATTTACGTGCGCCTCGGCGTGCTCTGGCTCAAGTTCGATGGCACGCCGGTAGGCAGATGGTGCGTCATCCGGGCTTACCGCTTCAAGGTCTACACCAAGATCGAACCAGTCATCGGCGGTCAGCGCTTCATCCCCTCCCTCAATATCGTCTCGCTTGGCAAGTTGTGATACGACCGCGGGGTTCGCGCCCAAGTCGAAGTTTAGATGCAATTGACCACTCTCAGCGTTGACCACTGCATTCTCTTCACGCACGACGATGTGGCCACCATCTTTCGAGATTCGGATCGAAGACAACGGCCGACTGGTTGGTAATCGCTGCTTGAGGCTAGTTAGCGCGCGATTCAAACGGCTCTTCCTAACGCCATCCTGGATGAGCTCCTTTGCTGTTCGTAAAATCAATAAATCTTGGAATGAATACTGATAGAAAGCACTAGTCCGGTCGGGCTCTAAAATACCTGCCCTTGTTAATTCCCAAATGGTTTCACGGGGTAACTCGACCAGTTCGGCGACTTCTTTAGCAGTGTATCCAGCCATGGGATGGGACCTCTGTGTTACAGCTAGGCTATCGTCGGGCAGATTAATTGAAAAGCCTTAATTGCGCCGGATTCTATGCGAATCGTTTCAGTAGATCTTTGGCTATCACAGTTTGTTGTATCTGGGACGTGCCTTCGTAGATGCGAAAAAGACGCACATCGCGGTACAACCGCTCGATGCCATATTCTTCGATGTAACCCGCGCCACCGAAAATTTGCACCGCGCGGTCAGCAACGCGTCCGACCATCTCGGTAGCGAAGAGTTTGCAGCTTGCTGCGAGCGCGGCAACGTTCTCGCCGCTGTCTCGTCTGCGCGCTGTTTCCTCAACCATGCAGGCCGCAGCGTACATTTCAGTTTGGCTGTCGGCGAGCATCGCTTGCACGAGCTGGAATTCAGCAATGGCCTGGTTGAATTGTTGTCGCTCGAGAGCGTAGCGAGTGGCGTCTTCGATGAGCCTCTCCGCGACTCCCACTGATATAGCGCTGATATGGAGTCGGCCTTTGTCTAAGACTTTCATCGCAGTAATGAAGCCGACGTTTTCTTTGCCGCCAACGAGCTTGTCGGCTAGCACACGGACATCCTCAAAAATTACATCACAGACAGGCGCACCTTGCTGACCCATTTTTTTATAGGGTTGCCCAAGGGATACGCCGGGTAACGATCGATCAACCAAAAATGCAGATACGCCTCTAGCGCCTGGAACATCGGGGTTGGTCCGAGCAAAAACAGTGAACAAATCTGCCGAGGGTGCGTTGGTGATATAGCGCTTGGTGCCATTTAAAACGTAGCCATCGCCGTCTTTTACCGCGGTCGTTCGAACCGATGCGGCATCGGACCCCGCTTCAGGCTCGCTCAAGCAAAATGAGCCGACGATCTCACCGGTTGCCATTTTGGGTAGGTAGTGCGCTTTTTGTTCAGGCGTACCATCGATGACGAGGGACTGGGACCCGATGCCAACGTTGGTGCCAAAGGCACTTCGAAACGCAGGCGAGGTGCGCCCAAAGACCCGGGCCACCGCAACCTCCTCACTCATGGTGAGACCCAATCCGCCGTATTCCTCGGGCACTGTCAGTCCGAAAAGACCAAGGTCTTTCATCTCTTGAATGACGTCATCTGGAATCTTGTCGTTGGCCGCGATTTGTGCCTCTAGCGGGCGCAGCCGTTCCCGTACAAATCGAGTCAGGGTGTCGAGGAGTTGATTCAGCGTATCTTGATCAAGCGCCATGTGTATTCCTTATGATGCTCTGCGAGGGTGGGCGTTGGAGCGACGAGGCCCTATACTTTGCGCTCGCGATTCTACGGCGATCTAGGCTGGAGCTAAAGGGTTGACATGCGCGTCTCAGCTAAAACCAGTGCCATAGAAGGAGGGCGGGTGCTCACTAGGCATCCGCTAGCGATGCGACAGGGCCCGGGGGCTCAACGGAAAGGATCAAACCGCCACCTCGGCGGCGAAAGGAAAGGACATGCCAAGCTTTAATTGGGAAGACCCGTTTTACATGGACGATCAACTGACTGAGGAAGAGGTCTTGATTCGTGACACGGCTCGCGAATATGCGCGTGAGCATCTGCTCACCCGCGTCAAGCAGGCCTACAGAGACGAGCACTTCCATCGGGAAATTATGAATGAAATGGGTTCGCTTGGCCTGCTTGGGTCAACCCTTCCTGAGAAGTACGGGTGTAGCGGTGTGAACTATGTGTCGTATGGGCTCGTCGCTAGAGAAGTCGAGCGAGTCGATAGTGGGTACAGATCTGCGATGAGCGTTCAGTCATCGCTCGTCATGCATCCGATCTACAGCTATGGCAATGAGGCTCAGCGCGAGAAGTATTTGCCCAAGCTTGCGACCGGTGAATGGGTGGGCTGCTTTGGTTTGACCGAACCAGACCACGGGTCGGACCCGGGCAGTATGATTACGCGGGCCGAGAAAATCGATGGCGGCTATTTGCTGAACGGTGCCAAGATGTGGATCACTAATTCGCCCATCGCAGATCTAGCCGTAGTCTGGGCGAAGCTCGATGGAAAGATCCGCGGCTTTGTCGTGGAACGCGGCATGAAAGGTTTTGAAACGCCGAAAATTGAGGGCAAGTTCAGCCTACGAGCTTCGGTCACGGGCGGGATCACGCTGAGCGATGTCGAGGTGCCCGAAGAAAATTTGCTACCTAACGTGTCGGGTCTCTCTGGACCCTTTGGTTGCTTGAATAAGGCGCGCTACGGCATTGCTTGGGGCGCAATGGGGGCGGCTGAATTCTGCTGGCACGCAGGCCGAACCTATACCCTTGAGCGCAAGCAATTTGGTCGACCGCTCGCAGCTAATCAGCTTATCCAGAAAAAGCTCGCTGATATGCAAACGGAAATCGCGATCGGCTTACAAGGCTGTCTGCGCATGGGTCGCTTGATGGATGAAGACGCGTGCCCCGTTGAACTGATTTCTCTTATGAAGCGAAACAATTGTGGCAAGGCGCTGGATGTAGCGCGTCATGCGCGCGATATGCACGGTGGTAACGGCATTTCTGACGAATACCACGTCATCCGTCATGTGATGAATCTTGAAACCGTTAACACCTATGAAGGCACCCATGACATCCACGCGCTGATTCTGGGCCGTGCCCAAACAGGCCTGCAGGCCTTTACCGGCGCGTAAGCTATTTCTCACAAAGTTCTCAGACATCTCTGAGGGACACGGTTTAAAAACCCGGGCATGCTGGCTGAACAAACGGTCGGTAACCCGGGTTTTTCTTTATGGCTAAGCAACTGATCAGCGCGGTAGCGCGAAGGGTGAACCGCGATCAATCCGGCGATCTTTTCTACCGTTGCTGGTTGCGCAGTGACGCTCCCTGCGGCAAGTTGATTGACCGACCTGGCGCAGTGAAAAGCCATAGTGTCGTGCCGTAGGGTGACCCGGGTTTTACATGGCGTTTTTCAACAGGCCGTTGAATGGGGCGTTTTCCAAAAATTTTTACAAAGGGTTTTTCAAAGTGTTTTTTAAATTGTTGTTTTCAGAAGGAGGGTGTGCGTGATCAAAGTACTTATTGTGGATGACCATCAATTGGTGCGAACCGGACTGGTTGGGCTGCTTGAGCAAGAACCTGGTATTCAGGTCATAGGAGAGTCCGCTTCCTGCGAGGAGGCTGTGCGAGCAGTGGATGAGTTGAATCCTCAGGTGATTTTGATGGATCTGCAAATGCCCGGTATCGGCGGCCTTGAAGCCTCTAAGCGATGCCTTCGCATTGCGCCCGATGTGAAAATCATTGTACTGAGCATGTTGGAGGCTCAGCCGTTTCCAAAGACCATGTTCGAAGTGGGTGTTCGCGGATATGTCAGTAAGAATGCTGCTAGCAGTGAGCTTGCTGCGGCGATTCGGCGAGTCATGGCAGGGCAGCGCTATGTCAGCAATGAGCTGGCTCAGCTGCTTGCGCTTGATCCGGTGGATGCTGAGATCTCGCCCTTTGAATTGCTGTCGGGCAGGGAAATGCAGATCACGCTCATGGTAATCCGCGGCATGTCTGCTCAAGAGATTGGGAAGAAGTTGGCGCTTAGCCCAAAAACAGTCAATAGCTATCGATATCGCGTGTTCGAAAAGCTCGACCTTAAGAATGACGTTGAGCTAACAAAGCTCGCCCTTAAGCATGATTTGCTGACTGAGGAGGTTGCATAAAAACGATATATAACAGTAGGTAATGGAATTAATCTAAATGCTCAATTTAGGATTCATCGCGTCTTTTGTTCTTGAGATTTTGCCTAAATAGCGATGAGCCTAGTAGCGATTGGTCTGCCCTAAGTATTGGCGTATGACCATGCGTTGCTGTTCGTTGCTGAACGTGAGTCCTCTCAACCGGCAAGGCTTAAACGGCTTGAAGTCGCTGCATTGTCGAGAAGATAGACAATCTTGCTCTAAGCGCGATTGCGGCCTCGCTGCGGCGTCCGAGTGCCAGATGCGTAGTGGCAACGCCCCCACGCGTTAGGCAGACAATCAAGTTGCGATTGGTTTCAAGCACTTTGCGGTAAGCTTGGTATATGGCAACACCCACCATAAAACCGCTGCTCGAATGCCAAAAATGCCCCGCATTGCGCGCGCAGTTTAAGCGCTTGCGCGTGCAATATCCGGATTACTGGAACAGGCCTGTGCCCGCTCATGGGCCGGAGAGCTCACCGTTACTGATTGTGGGCCTTGCTCCGGGGTTGAAGGGCGCGAACCGAACAGGCGTTCCATTCGTGGGTGATGCGAGCGGTGCAATGCTCACCAGAGTGCTGAAGCGGCTGAACGCGC
>CAJXDD010000166.1:0-6783 GCA_913052075.1 uncultured Gammaproteobacteria bacterium | reverse complement strand
CTGGAAAATATACCCATGTTGCTTCTCCTGTTTGTTGGCTGAGGCTGGCTTACCGTCACCTCATGCTTTCCACTCCGAGTCCACTCCCTCTCTGCGTCGTTCGACCGCTCATCGAATGAGACGGACGCACACTGGCGCTATAACTCGTGTCATCTCGGGGAATCACTTGGTTACTTTGGTCGCTTGGCCCTCTGTAACCATGATGCTTTCCTCACTGCTCACATTTCACGATGTGTGCCAACTTCGAGCTTTTATTCAAGTTATTGTTTTTGTTGAACTTTTGCGATTTATGGATAACGCGCTGTCATTCAATTTGGTTTTTTTAGCAAAAATTATGACTTTTTAACTGGTGCATTAACTCAAAATTGCTAGGATGTAGTGATGGATCACAGCATTCGCATATTGGGTGAGTCGAAACCCATGACTCGCGTCTTCGAGCAGGTATCGCGAGCCGCACCGCTCGATCGCCCCATTCTTGTCGTGGGGGAACGAGGGACCGGCAAGGAACTGATTGCTGCGCGATTACACTTTCTATCTCGGCGGTGGGACCGGCCTTACGTCAAAATCAACTGTGGCGCCTTTAGCGAGGGCATATTGGAGTCGGAGCTATTCGGGCACGAAGCTGGTGCATTCACTGGCGCTACCAAGCGCCAACTAGGGCGGTTTGAGCGCGCCCATGGCGGTTCGCTTTTTCTAGATGAATTAGGCAACCTGCCACTCGCCGCTCAAGAGCGAATGCTGCGGGTCATCGAGTATGGCGAATTCGAGCGAGTGGGCGGTCAAACACTCATCCAGATCGACACTCGCCTGATCGCCGCGACCAACGAGCACTTACCGGACCGTGTAACCGCTGGAGATTTTCGCGGAGACCTTCTTGATCGCCTGACGTTTGATGTCATTACGTTGCCTCCCTTACGTGAGCGAGGGGAAGACATTCTGCGCTTGGCCGAATTCTTTGGCATCCAAATGGCCTCAGAACTAGGGCTGGATAACTTTCCGGGTTGGACGAGGGAAGCCGAGGCGGCGTTACTTGATTATCCCTGGCCGGGTAATGTTCGAGAACTGCGCCATGTGGTCGAGCGCAATCTTTATCAGCAAGAGGACTCCAGCGCACCGATTCAAAACTGGGTCTTCGACCCCTTTGAACGGGTTGATAATCAAGACCGCGCCACCCGCATTACAGACATCGATTCCCAGCCTGCCAGGCACTCCCCTTCAGACGACCTGCCGCTAAAAGAAGCCATTGCCAACCTAGAGCGCAGCCGCTTACTTGACGCACTGGATGCATCACGATGGCATCAAGCGCGTGCGGCTGAGCGCCTCGGGCTCTCTTACCATCAAATGCGCGCCCTGCTCCGCAAATATCCAGACATCAAAAAACCCTAGGCAGACCAGCCTAAAAGGCTGCTCGTGTCGAGCAGTTCACTTACTCGCCTGTGAACTGTGCGGGCCGCCTCTCGAGCATTGCGTTGACTGCTTCTTCGTGGTCTTTGGTTTGATGCGCGAGTGCTTGGAACCCTGCAGACATCTCAAGCAGTGTCGGCAAGTCCGCACCTCGCTGAGCCTTCAGCAATTTCTTGGTCATGCGAAGCGCATTAGGGGGATTCACTGCCACTCGATTCGCGAGCTCCATGGCGGCAGTCATCAGTAAATCAGGCGCGACTACGTCAGACACCATGCCCCATTCGAGCGCTTTAGCAGCATTAATGGGCTCCCCGGTGAAAGACATCTCATTGGCGCGCGCTTGCCCAATGACTCTGGGTAAGAACCATGCGCCACCGTCTCCGGGAATGATGCCTACTTTGACGAAACTTTCGGCGAAAATCGCCTTTTCAGACGCGATCCGCATATCGCACATCATGGCAAGGTCACACCCTGCCCCGATGGCTGGGCCATTCACCGCCGCAATGATCGGAACTTCCAGCGCGTCAACTGCCAGAGGAATACGCTGTATACCTTTGCGATAGCCTTCTCGAATCTCATTGGCCGAGCCACCAAACATGCCGGCCTTATCTTTCATGTCCTTGACGTTTCCGCCGCTACTGAAAGCGGAGCCTGCCCCAGTGAGAATCGCGACCCTAACCGATTGATCGGCATTGATTCGCTCGCAAGCTGAAACGAGCGCAGTTACCATTTCATCCTCTGAAATCGCATTGCGGGTTTCATGCTTGTTCAGGGTTAATGTGACAATGGAATCCGATTGTTCGTAGAGCAAACACTCGCTCATAGAGCCTCCTCGTTATGCATGATTAACGCCGTTGTTCGCGGGATGATACCATCGCGACCTCGACAACGCGTGAAGCGTTTTATGAAACTACATGGTTACCTAATCACACTCCTAATGATCACGACTCCGATTGCTGGCGTCGCGAGCGACCGGAACATTGAGGAAATTATTGCAGCCCGGCTGGAACTCATGAAACCGGTGGCCCATGCAAAATGGGTCACGGGCCGAGCGATCGAAGACACGGATCGAGAAAAGGTTGTTATCGAGCAAGCCGTTATCTCAGGTTTGCAGTACGGCATCACCACAGACTCAACCACTACCTTTTTTGAGGCTCAAATAGAAGCCGCTAAAGCAATCCAACGCTATTGGTTCAACATCTGGAAGAACGACCCTCCAACGGGTCTAGCGCCCAACCTCACCGAAACCATCCGACCCCAGCTACTGGAACTCGGTGATCAAATTTTGAGCCAATTAGGAACCGCGAATCGGTCCTTCACGTTGGCCCGCTTTCGAGCGGCCACTCAAATTGAAGGACTATCCTTGGCGCATCAGCAGGCGCTCTTCCAAGCGCTCCAGGGAATCGAGCACTACCCGTCAAGGTGGGAGCAAATACAAGAAAGTCGAATTGTGCGCGTCGGCACCACCCTCGACTACGCACCTTTTAGCTACTTGAGCGAGAGTGGCGAGCGGGAAGGTCTTGATATCATCCTGGCAACTCAGCTCGCTGAATTCCTTGGTGCTCGCCTTGTTTGGGTCCGCACGTCATGGCCAACCTTGATGAAAGACTTTAGGTCAGGCGCCTTCGACGTTGGCATGAGCGGAATTTCCATTATCCCATCCCGTGCGCGAGAAGGATTTTTCACAAGGTCCTACCACGAGGGGGGCAAGACGCCAATCACTCACTGCAATCTAAAAAACCGCTTTGCCAGTCTTGATGCGATCGACCGTCCGGGAGTCCGAGTCATTGTTAACCCCGGCGGCACGAACGAGCAATACGTCACTGGTGCGTTGAAAGCGGCGACCATCGTCCGCCACCCCGATAACGAAACCATTTTCAAGGCGCTCAGGGCAGGAAAAGCCGATCTCATGATCACGGACGCGATCGAAGTGCTGGTCATGGCAAAACGTTACGACGATCTGTGCCCTTCCATGCCGGGCAGCCTTTTTACTCAGCAAAATAAAGGGTGGCTGCTCCCCGAGGATCCTGCCCTACTGAATCGAGTAGAGCAGTTCCTCACCGCGCTTATCGAAAACGGCGAGCTGGCCCAACTCAAGGCGTCAGCCATTGAGGGGGCTGCCCAAATCGCTCACTAGTTGATCAGGCTTTGACGCTCTTCAGCGATGACCGGATGGATCATCGGGTATTGCTATGCGCGACGGAGCGATGCGTACTGCGGCACAGGCTCACCCGCCAGAAAAGACTCGATCATTGCGTTGGCTTCATTGGGAGCGTCTTGCTGGACCCAGTGGGAGATACCTGGGAAGTAGCGCAGCGTTAACTGTGACACGTGCGCATCGGTTCCAAATGTGGTCGCCATGGAGAGCGCCATATCGTCTTCGCCCCAAAGCATGAGGGTAGGTGTGTCGATCACTGGATAGCCCAGTTTTTTCTGCCGAACAGCGCCGCCGCCACGTACAAGCGCGCGGTAGTAATTCACCATCGCGGTCAGGTTCTGCCGCCTAGCTCCGTTTTCGTCAAACAGCTCCACCACATCTTTTGGGTAATTCTCAGGCGTTGCTGCACTCTCGCGAATCCAATCACCCATGCTGCCTTTTGCCATCATCCATTCAGGGAACCAGGGCAGCTGAAAAAAGAAGACGTACCAGGACTTCTTGAGTTGCTCGAGACCACTTCCCATGGCCTTGCCCCCTGGCACGGGGTGCGGAACGTTACAGATGATTAGTTTGGTCAACGGCCGAATTTCGCGAATCGCAAAATACCAGGCGATCACGGCCCCCCAGTCGTGCGCCATCAAGATCACCTCGGTTGCGTCTGCTGCATCAATCAGCGCGCCCACATCCTCCATTAGCACTTCTAGCTGATAATGCTTTAGTCCCTGCGGCGCATCAGTATTACCGTAGCCACGCATATTGGGCGCCCAAACCCGGTATCCCAGCTTTGCTAGGTAAGGCATTTGAAAACGCCAGGAAACACTGTGCTCGGGAAACCCGTGCAAGCACAGGACCAGGTGATCACCTTCTCCCATGGTGTCAACCTCAAACGTAATACCGTTGGCTTCGACTCGAATGGTCTCAACCTCGGGCAAAATGTCCATTGTTCGTCGCATCGAGCGCTCCTTGCGTCAGAATTCCCAAAGAATACACTGAGATGAAGCGAGAACGCATAAGGGATCTATAGTGCCGGCCAACTTTGAGGTGATCAGCAAGACCCCATGCCAGCTGGGCGAGGGCCCACTTTGGGACCACGATTCTGGTAGACTGTTTTGGCTGGACAGCTACGACGCGCACCTTTATTGTTTGGATAGCGAAGGCTCTATTCAGCAACACGTACTGCCCGCGATGGTGGGGAGCCTAGCAGTCATCGATGACTCGAAAGTATTGCTGGCACTCCAGACCGGGTTGCATGAATACCATCTAGAAACCCGTGAGTTAAGACTGATCCACGATCCCGAGCCGAATAGCACTGAGACGCGCATGAACGACGGCAAAGTCGACCGAGCAGGAAACTTTGTATTCGGGTCGATGGGAGTCACTGAGCGAACCGTCGGGCTTGGCAGTTTGTACCGTTACCGGCCCTCGGGTGAGTTCGAAACGCTTCGCGATGACATTATTGTTTCCAATGGTCCAGCATTCTCACCGAGCGGCGATACCTTCTATTTCACCGATGGCAGGCGCCGTATCCTTGCCTACGATTACGATCCCAGTGGTCCACTGACCAACGAGCGCGTCTTCTTCGATACCAATAAAATTGGCTCAGCGAGTGACGGCTGTACGGTAGATGCCGCGGGTAACCTTTGGACGGCACTGATTGGTACCGGTGAGATCGCCTGTATCGATTCGGAGGGGGGCCTAAAGGTTAGGCTAGAGATGCCGATACCCCTCCCGAGCTCAGTGAATTTTGGCGGATCGGCGCTCTCTACGCTGTATGTGACGTCTATCAGGGATTCGGGTAACCGAACGGATAACCACCCACTGTCGGGACATCTCTTTGCACTACATGATCTGGGTGATACTGGGCTTCAGGAGCCCAGATTTGGCATGCCGAGTTCACTATAAGCCCAGGATTGCTATACTTTCCCCGCTAGGGATCGTATAACGGAACGACTACCTGCTTATTTAGAAGAACTCGCATGAACCCTGTCGTACCCGTAAGCGCAAGAGAGTATCTGATGCAGCTCGTCGGCGAGAACGAGTTTCTGCGTGCGCTTCCCCCTTCTGACGCTGAGCTGTTAAGCCAAGCCGCCGAATATGTCACCTTCAATGCGGGTCAAACGCTTTTCAAGAAAGGGGATCTTGCCGACTCAATGTTCTTCGTCGTCGATGGACTCATTTTGATCACTGACGACAACGATGAAGATGTGCTGGCCGTTCAGGAAAAGCATACTCACTTTGGCGAGCAAGGCCTCCTTGACATCAACGAAGGGCGACGAACAGCGGGCGCCAAGGCCGCTGAGGATGCAAAGCTCATCAAGATATCCGGAGAACTCATCCGCAGCATGCTGCGCCACCAAGCGCAATTGGTGGCGCGGCTCGAAAAGGTCGGCGCCGAGCAGCAAGAAATTAACCGCAATGCACGAAAGTTACAGCTACTGCTTCGTATTGAGCGCTCACGATCCTCTTTCTCTATGAGAACACCGCGGGTTCCCAACCCGTTATCAACGCTGCTCATTGGCGTTGACACCGATAAAGAGGTGATTCAACTCGATGAAGTTGTCAGCGAGATACGAGATCCCGTTCAGGTTGGCGACGAATTGTCACTGTCCGGCTCGCTCTCTGGTACACCGATTTCTTTTAAGACCAAAGTCCTCGAAGTCAAAATAGTCGACGGAAACAATCTTTACGAGTGCGCGCTGCCAGAACGCATGGTCTACCAGCAGCAGAGAACCCAGTTCCGTTTGGAATTGGGTGCGGCTAGCAGAGCTGAGGCGATTGTGACCAAAGAGGCGCGCAAATATCGGGGCAAAATCATTGATGTGTCAGAGGGCGGTGCGAGCTTCAGGTTACGCAAGGGACTGCCCATCCAGGTCGGAGACTTAATTGATCACTGCGAGCTGGCCCTAGACTCTGAGTCATCCATACGCCCCAAGATCGAGATCATGAACGTGAAAGCGGTTGCCAAAGCGCCGAATCTCCAGCAGTTCGGCGTGCGGTTTGTCGGCCTTGCTACAGCCGATCTCGCGACCCTCAAGGTCTTCATGCGAGAGAGTGAGCGCCGCAAACTTCGCAATTCCAGAATGTAAGCGTGCTTCACGTTGAATCGAGCGTGCAATTTCGGTAACGTCTGCGACCCATGCCCGCAGCCTAATTTGGCGTGGCCATCCGGAGAGGTGTCTGAGTGGTTGAAAGAGCACGCCTGGAAAGTGTGTATACGTTAA
>CAJXDD010000165.1:0-6805 GCA_913052075.1 uncultured Gammaproteobacteria bacterium | reverse complement strand
GATGGTCGCGTAGAGGTTGGCCTTCTCGCCGCAATCGCTCATCACTTTTGTCGCGACAATGCCGTGCGCGTGAAGGTAGTCCTCAACAAAGTGAATCAGATCGAGATTCGAGCGGCTCGATACTGTAGGGAATGCGACCAAGCGGTCCAGCATTTCTTGAGGGGTGTAGTGCATTTGGGGCATGACCTGAGCATAAGGCATCCCCCTTGAAAAAGAACCAGTACTGGGTGTTGGAGAGCCATGTCATTGTTGAGACTCGATGCTCTTGATGGCAGGTCCCGCGCTTTTCGCTTTTTCCCCGGTCTTGCCCAACACTAATGGTCTAATCGGTCCTAGATCATGACGGGATGGAAAGGAAAGTACCCTCTGAAAATCACACGTTCTCCTATCGCTGGCTCCAAAGCACGGTTGTTAAGCCGAAGCACCTTTTGGTATGCGTCAACAGGGACCTGTTGCTAGGCATTGAATAGTGGGGCTCTATAGCGGTTGTTTTTTCTACCCGCTACCTCAGCATCTGGAGAGGGTTTTGCCAGAATTTCTGTTGGCGATCACTCCGGCCTGCTAGATTGCCAACATGCGATTGATTTATACCCATCCGAACTTGCTCATCGTTGGCGCAATGCGCAACGCGCTCGATGAGTTGGGAATAGAAACAGAGATCCGCAACGATATCTTGGGCGGTGCCGCAGGTGAAATAGCGCCGGGTGAGACTTGGATCGAACTGTGGATCGTGAATGATGAGCAAGCCCCTGCCGCAATGCGCCGCATTCAAGAGATTGAGCATCAGCCTGACGAAGAGGAGTGGGATTGCCATCACTGTAAGGAGCCTAATCCAGCAACGTTTGAGCTCTGTTGGCAGTGTCAAACGCAGCGGCAAGCCTGAGTTTTGGTGTCGCTTGGACAGGTTCCATCGACCTTTCGTTTGCTGAGTTCACTCGCTCAGCGCCGGCGATAAATGTAGTCAGTGATGAAATCGGGCCAGCAAACTTAGACCACGGGTTCAATGGCTGAGTGGAGCATCGCTCTTCTGGCAAACCATCGGCACTAACGGCACGCTGCTGGTATTCGCGTGAGAGGCTAGGAGGCGTTCAGCCGCGTGCTTGCGGCTCGCAGATCTGCGTTGCTCGTAATTGAATCCGAGCGTTGGTCCAGCGTCCTGTTGGACCTCATTTGAAATAGCCTAGTCGCCGCCGCTAAGCTGAATCGTTCGAATCCCTCGCGGAAGAGACCTATGAGGCACATCGCTTTGCTCGTGCACGCGGTACGTTCCGGCTTTGTTCAATACTTTAATTTTCGCGGACGATCGACGCGCAGTGAATTTTGGTACTTCATGCTGGGTTGGATCCTGCTGTACCTCATTGTCGCCGTAATTGACCAAGCCGCACTGGGGCCTGTGTTGAATCTTAGCGATTTACCTTTTTATGAATTCATCCCGTATTCCTACGTGGATCAGCAAGTTGGATGGCTGACCTTCCTCTACAGGCCACTGACTGCGATTCCTACGATTGCGGTCACCGTGCGTCGTTTACACGATGCAGGCAAATCGGGTTGGTACTCCGCGCTTTGGATATTGCCATTGCCCGTGATTGGGTGGTTTTGGTTATTCCCGCTACTCATGAAGCCCGGCCTTGAAGGGGATGAACGTGTAGTTCCTTCTCATTGATGTCTTCCTCATTCGCTCAATCGGTGCCGCTTCTTTACGGTGAAGCGTTCTCATTTGCATGCCGCAGGCTGGATAGCGCTTAGCGCGTCGATTGTGGCTTGTCGTTTGTGGTTATAAGTTTGTGGTGAAGTACTCAACCGGCAGCTGATTTACTTGCGAGTTTGTGGCCTACTATTTCCGGCTTACGGCTTACGGCTTACGGCTTACGGCTTAGGCTTGGGGCTAGTGGTGAAATGCTGGAACGCCTGTGGGTTTTACCCGTGAGCTATTGACGTATCTTTAGCATGAAGCCCTTTAAAAAAGACGCTGACCAACGCTTGGAGGCGTTTTTGAAAGGTCAGCACATCTGACGCGCCGTGTTTTAACCCTGCAGCGCTCAAGTTCAGTAATTCTGCCGCTTGTTTCCCGGTTAGCCCGGAGGCTTTTAAATGGATTGACCCTTCGCGCGCGGCCTGATTTAAAGCTTTGCCTAGCATGCTCTGAAAGCGATCATGCGATTCCCTAACAATGTCGCCGCACAACCTGCTGTACTCATCAAACAGCTCTCCACCGTGAGTCGATTGGCTGACCGCCTTTTGAAAAGGGCTATGCCGTGCCATGAGTGCCCCTGTCACTCGTTCCTCTGTTCCTGCGTTCGCGTTGTCGTCGGACGCTTGGGGAAACAGATGCTGCTCAGCCCTCCGCAATGCTCGCTCGTGGATGGCCATTGATACGCCGCGGAAGATGTCGTCCTTATTAGTGAAATAAGAGTAAAGCGATGCTCGAGAGACGCCGAGTCGCTGCGCAATATCCTCCATGGACGTTTTTTGAAAACCGTATTGATTGAACTGCTCGCCAGCCGCGGTAAGGATGGCATCGCGCTTAGTGGTTTGTTTGCCCGAGTATTTGCTCATTGGTCGCAATGATGGGTGCTTTTGAAGATGCGCTCAAGTCACTCATAATTGACAAAAAATATAAATATTGTCAATTTATCAACATAAAGAAACAGCTTTGAATCTGGCAGATGGCATTGATCCTCGATGTCAGTGGAGACCGAGACCCTGCGCTTGCAATCAAAGGCACTCGAAGCCCTATCTTTCAAAGAAGCGTTTATAGAAGCGTTTAAATAAAAGCTTGAGGCGCGAATAGGACAAAGGGTGCGGGTTGCAAAAACCGGGAGAATGAACAATGAAAGATTTGGCGTTAGCGCTTAGAGAGCAGTTCGGCCGCGAAACTGAAATAACCCCGCTGATCGCTGAAGATCGAATGGGGCGCCGCATTCATGGGGTCGACCTGACCAAGGAACTATCGGCCACCCAAGCGGAACTCATGATCAGCCTGCTCGATCATTTTAAGATCATCACGTTCCCCGGTCAGAACCAAGCGTCCTTTCGGGTGGGTGATTTGGAGCGGCTGGCCAATCACTTTGGCGCACCGATTCCGCATCCAAAAAACTACGCCAACTACATTGAGTTTAAAAAGAAGCGAACGCCGCTGCGATTGCTGCCTCGAGATCAGCAAACCGCTTCTCGGTGTAATCAGGCTTTTCCAGAGGCCATTCAGTGTCGGCCTGATGCAGATAGTCCTGCGGTGTACGTGGTGACCAATCTGGTGGGAAGTGGCGCTCACCGGGAGGAGGAGACCGTCGGTGGCCTTCATTGGCACACGGATATCGAGTTTGAGCCCATACCGCTATCCACCAGTATGTTTTATGTGCAGTCCGTTCCAAGCACGAGAAATGGCGTCGACGGTACTTGGGTGAATGATCAGCCTCGTGAGGAGGGGTTTTATCACCCGGAATCATCGGCCGAGTTGATGGCGCGAAGGAACAAGCTGCCACTCAATGGTGAAACGGCCTACGCTGATACGGCGGCCGCCTTTGCGGACCTTTATGACGCCAAACAGGCAGAACTTGAATCTGTCCTGGTCCGCAGACGGTTGCGGGTGGGTGATGAGGGCTGGCTAATCCCACTGGTCTATCAGAACCCACGAACCGGCGAGAAGTCGCTTCACAGTCCTATTTGGGCCTCTCGCGGTAAGAATATTGCCCCCGTTGAAGTGGATGGTTTGTCAGTAGACGAGTCTCGCGCTTACCTCGATGAACTCGAAGCCCATATCTTGCAGCCGAAATATCGATACGATCATCAACACACGCCCGGCGATGTCACGTTGTGGAGCAACTTTTCAACGGTGCATAACGCACCCCCTGCGAAAGCGATCATTAACAATCCCAAAGACGCGCGGCTTATGTACCGAATCAGCTGCAAGGGAGAACCGTGCTATTCCCTACCGAGAGCAGACAGCGATGAATGGATTGATCGGAATATATCGCCGCCTTATCGAAGTCCCGAGGCTTTGATAAAACCGTGAGCAGCTCGAGCGAGGGTTACCGGCTTTTCTCCGTAGAGCACAGCATTTTCTCAGCAAAAGTTCGAGCGCTGATGCGCTTCAAGCTGGAGCAAGGGGATTTGGGCGCTGGGTTTGAGGATGTGTTGGCCACCCCGCATTTGATTAATCGATGGCTCACGCCCAAATCGGGGAGTCCATCGCTTCCACAATTAGAGACACCAGACGGCGGGTGGGTGCAAGACAGCAGCGCTATCGTTGACTATCTGGAGCGGACCCATCCTGCCTCGCCAGTTGTTCCCGATGCCAATGTGAGGCCTCGGCAACACCTAGCCTGCTACCTGATCGAGTTGCTTAGCGATGAGTGGCTGATTGTTCCTGCTTGCTGGGAGAGGTGGCACTTTAGCCAGGAGGACAATGAGCCGAATCATCGTCGCTTCAATGAGCAGCAGTGGGGCGCGTTTTTAAAGCCGGAGGGCAATGGCGAGGAGCGAAGGCAAGCCGCCGCCACATTTTTTGAGCGATCGTTTGGCATTGACCTGCCGCCGGGACAGAAAAAAGGGCCTTATCAGGGCTTGGTTGAATTAGGGTGTACGCAACACACGTTGAGCGCGTGGCGACAGTTCCAGGAGGAATTGCTCAAGGCGCTTGAGCGCCATCTCGAGCAGCACGACTACGTGCTGGGAGGGCGTCCCTCGCTTGCAGACTTCAGCCTGCTTGGGCCAATTTATGTTCACTTCTGCCGCGACCCAGTCGCAGGGTTTGATCTTCGAACACGTTTTCCCCTGGTCTCCGAATGGGTCGAGCGGACCAACGCGGAGAATTCCCTCAATGCTAGAAAATATGGTCAAAAGTTATACAAAGTCGATGACTCCGGTGCATTAGTCGCTTTTAACGCAACGAGTGATGGTGGTGCGTGGCTCGCAGATGACACGGTGCCTGAGACGGTGATGCCCATCCTTCGCTTCTTCTTCGATGAGATGTGGCCTTACTTATCCGATTCCGTTGACGTGTTGACGGCTTTCATCGGCAGCGCAGCGCATACGCTAGGCGATGAGCTTCCTCGAAAGACCTTCACAGCGACGCCCGGATTTGAGGCGTTACAACGAGATCAAGGTGAGTTAACGACACCTTTTTCAATCAAGGGCACTGCTTCACGGCGGATGGTTGTGCCTTACCAAATGTGGATGTTGCAAAGAATGACTGCAGCATTGAGCCTTGATCAGATTCCAGTGCTTGAGGGCTGGCTCGGTCAATTTTCCCGAGGGAAAGATCTCCTGCTACTTAATGAAAGGCTCAAAAGGTGCGCCTTAGAAAAGCGAGGTGGATTGCTCTTTTCTCGGGCTTCTTCTTAAAAGAAAGACGACGAATTTTCCCCGCAGCTCGATCAAACGCCCCTCATCGCTGGCTTTGGTAGAGACGCTTAAACAACGGGCAGTGACCGCGGTTACCAGACCTACGGGCTGGCGTTTCCAAGCAGACTGAGCATCCGAAAAAGTGAAAGAAGGATGTGTCCAGCCGCGGCACCGGCTTTGTTACACGATTAATGCAACGCCATCATCCCCAGGATCGGCGCCGCCTCGTGGGCCGGCTGGCGTTTGCTCAATCGCGTGCACGGCAGCGATTCCGAATGTATCGGGTAGACGGATGACCTCATAACCATCGTTAACCAGGGGATCAACGATGTAAGACGGAATCCGGTTAGTGATGTCGATGGCATTGCTGGTCGCAGAGAAGCGCGGGGCAGAGACAGCCTCGACCACAGGCATTTTGAAGTCGAGCATATTGAGTAAGACTTGTAGAACGCCCATGGCAATCTGGGTCCCACCGGGCGCGCCTAGAATGATCAGTGGTTCATCCCCTTCAAAGACCATGGTGGGGCAGAGCGAGCTAAATCGACTCTTTCCAGGCGCGATGGATCCCGCGCGACCAGGCCTTGGGTCAAAGACGCCCATGCATCCGTTGTACATAAAGCCCAATCCCGGAGAGATGACGCCTGAGGGCATGCCAAGAGAATGGGTCATGGTGACGCAGTTCCCCTGGGCGTCCTTCACCGCCACATGGGTTGTATCCTTGGATTCTGGCGTATACCGCTCAACGTTCATTCGTTCACCGCGCTTGATCCTGGCAGCAATGTCCGCAGCATGGGGCTTGCTAATAAGCCGCTCGAGCGGAACATCAAAAAATGCGGGATCGCCCACGTGAGCCTCTTTATCCGCGGTAGCAGCCCGCATGGCTTCACAGACGAATCGAATATAGTCAGTCGTATTGTGGCCGAGGGCGGCAAGGTCAAAGTGCTCGAGAATGTTCAGCATTTCGAGCAGCATGACGCCACCACCAGGAGGGTGGTTGGTAGTGATATCAAACCCTCGATAGTCGCCGCGAAGGGGATCCGTCACCGTCGTTTGATACTTCGCTAAGTCTTCCCCGGACAGTAATCCGCCGTGGGCTGCCATATCGGCGGCAATCTCTTCAGCAATGTCACCCTCGTAGAAGGTTCGCCAGCCATGGTCAGCAATGCGCGTTAGCGTTTGTGCGAGATCTGGGTTGGTGAAGTGATCGCCAAAGTGCTTCAGTGCGCCATTGTCGTGAAAGTAGAGCTGCCGCCCTGACTCGGTAAACCGCAGTCGGCGGGTGACTGGTACGCGGCCATAAGCAGCGCCATCGTTCCACCAGGCGTGCATTTTGGAGCGTATTGCGAAGCCCTTCTTGGCGAACTCGATGGCGGGTTGGCAGACGTCTTTCCAGTCTAAAGTTCCGTATTGTTCGATGGCTTGGCCATACGCCATGAGGCTCCCTGGCGTCGTAATTGCCTGG
>CAJXDD010000164.1:0-6824 GCA_913052075.1 uncultured Gammaproteobacteria bacterium | reverse complement strand
ACTCAGGCGACAAAGACATCTTTGTGCACATTACTGCGGTACACAGCTCAGGCCTGGACGGTCTGAAAGACGGTCAGCAACTCAGCTTCAGCCTATCAAGCGAGCGCGGACGTACTTCTGCAACTGGTCTCGAGATCATAAACTAGTCAGCACTCAATCAAAAACGGCGCCTGCTGGCGCCGTTTTAATTTGCAAACTAATAGTCTCTTTGCTGTCCTCTGTTTGCCAAGCCAGCTGGGGCCAACCTTCAATTAAATGCTTTCAAGCAACTCCAGAGTATTCCATTCGAGCATCGCATTCTGAGTCCGATACATCATCATGTCTTGCCAATCCACACCCAGCTCAGAGCATTCCCTCTCAACCAAAGTAATATCCGTTTGCGCGGACGCGATTACCATGGTCATCTGGCTCACGGCCAGTCCAAAGCTGATATCTATATTGAGCTCTTCTCGACTGTAGTCGGTTACACCTCGATCAACGAGCGCTGAGTAATATCCTGCAACGAGCCCCTCCATTTGCGCACGC
Organism: uncultured Gammaproteobacteria bacterium; assembly: GCA_913052075.1. GTDB lineage: Bacteria > Pseudomonadota > Gammaproteobacteria > Pseudomonadales > Azotimanducaceae > UBA9926. The sequence goes on along the minus strand of CAJXDD010000164.1, from coordinate 6,299 downwards.
CGCTCCTCATCGGCTAGCCCGAGACCTATGATGCGCGAGACATCCCACGCGCCTTGCGCGACATACGGGAACTGCCAGTCAATAACTGCAAATTCTCCCCCCGCATCGGTTGGAAAAAACATTTGCTTGGCGTGGTAATCGCCATGCACAAAAGTGAATGGTCTGGTGGCAGTCCAAGCGAGCATCGCATCAAGTTTTTCAGCCATCACTGCCATGGCCCGCTGAGTCGGTTCAACATCGTCGTAAAGGTCATTGATGATCGGAGCCACCATATGGGCAGCACCATACGCGGCGGCAAAAAAATCTCTGTTATCAAACTGAACAATCCAGTCCTTCTCTCGAAGAATTGGGTCTTGCCACCACTTGGCGTGAAGCCCTGGCAGCGCACTAACCGCCACTGCCACCTGGGCATCGCTTATCGCCCAAGAGGGCGATTCGGCGGGGGATAAGTTTGCAAGCAGGAGAACAAACTCCTGCTTACCTCGATCGTAGTCAACATAAACGCATTCGGGTGTAGCGATTCCCACCTCAGGGAACTCGGTATAAAACGAAGTTTCACGGCGGTACTGATCGTAATTGGCGATGATATCTGTGATCACCTGAGGGTTCTGACTCGTGTATTTGGCTACAATGCTTGTGGGTAGCTCGCATTCGGGGTGACTATAGGTCACATCTAAAAACGCGATCTCGGCCGTTTGCCCCGGGACATTAGATGGTTTTGCGTCCACATTTTGCACTTTGGCATCGCCTAGTTTTGAGGCCAGGGCCTCATTGAGCCAATCTGCTGTAAACTCCTCAGGGACCTTGGGGATTATCATAATGGTTTGCCTCGCCTATCCTTGCAAATATGACCTTAATGTCTCAGCACGAAAGTTGGAAGAAGTATTCTGGTTTGGGTTATGACTATTTGTTCCCGGATAACTGACACCATTTACTCTGTCAAACACCAGCTATCCCGTCCTGAAACTCGTGTTGTTCCTTTTGTCTCCGTTAGGAATCTCTTAACCGGGCCATTCTACGGAGTCAGAAACCAAAGGATCCAGGGTCAGGTCAAGTAGTCTCTCACTCAGTTTCATCAGAGTCGGCCTTGTCCTCTGCTGCATCCGCTATCGCATCGAGACGTTCGAGACATTCAGTCATCAGTTGCGTCTGACCCGTGCGGGTCCTAACCGATTCCCCGTAGGGATTTCTATCGTGGGTAACCATCTGAGGGTGAGCTCCCGACGTGAATTGGCAGGAAGCAATGCCCGTCTGGTTGGGATTAAATTCCGCGCGGTCCAATATAAAGGAACAGCTAGCAAGGACCGGAACGAGGAAAAACACTCCCATGCTCGGGACATATTTCAGAATTATATTTCCAATCATCAGATGATTCGCTTCGGTCTCAAAATTCCTTTCTCGTATCTTTCGGCCACTTAGTCTTTTTGAGGTTTATCTGGCGTAACGCACTCTCAGGCGGACCCGCCTGTTTCCGGTGAATTCATATAATCCTTGTAGTAGGTCATCAACCCATTGCGCACTCGGTAGAGCCCACAGCCCTCGACGCGGCCTCGCGGGGTCACGGCAACCCATTGGGCCCATGCAACCTCACCACCACCATCGATTTCTACTACCTCAAAGTGAGTCTCACGCTTCTTCATCTCAACATTCATCTTGGCCATAAACCCAGCGATAGCCTCTCGCCCCTGAAAGTTGCCGAAGAATGGGTCGACTAACATCGCGTCTTTGTCGAAAAGTTCCACCATGGCGGTATAGTCTCCAGCGTCCTGGATACGCCAAAAAGTTTGTATGGTCTCTACTGCACTGCGCGTCACTATTATCTCCCTATTAAATTTCTCTTCCTCGCACCATGCCGTCCTGTGTGTTGTTTAAGCGCCTCGGCACTGCCTCTCCTCATTTAAGATGTGCCTGCAGGCTAATTGATGGCTACAACTCAAATTTCAAATACTGTATCTATCAACCATTGTCTTTAACTACTCGTATTTGGCTGGCGCTCATCTTCAGTATGTTAGTAAAACGGGACCGTTTAATCGGTGGTAAGAAAATGCCCCCTTGCCACTCCTGTATCATCGTAGACTGGTTCCTCTAAATCCACGCGATATTTCTTAATGACATTCGTTCGAGGCTTGCGGGCAAACGATGCAAGGTGGCCGCCCATGTCTCGGTACCAATGACTTGCTAGGTGGGCGGACAGCGTCTCAGATGATGTCCATTCTTCATACACAAAGACACGACCGGGTGTGAGATGGCATTCTGTCCAAGAATAGGCAATACAACCTTCTTCCTCCAACGCTCCCTCAATGTGGGGTCTCGCCGATATCAATATTTCAGATACCTCATTCGGGTGCTCAAAATCGATATACCCTGCAACGATCACTTTCATAGTTTTCCATCCAGCCAATTTACCGAGCATCATAGCGTGACTGCAAAGCTGAAATCGATTAGTCGACCATAACCTTTCTACAAACCAGCTTTCACTCTAACTACGCAACTGGCAACAAGCGCGCTTCCTTAATCCACTTCAAAGAAGAAGATCATCCTGTTTGCGGGCCTCCCTCACACCCTACACCTGCCGAGGCCCAGAGCTAACGGCGATGCTAAGTCCACCTTCCCATGTTTGGTCGATGCTGCCGATCAAAGACCATTTGTTTGTGCGCAAGGCGGCCTTGCCCGTAATTTTTTGTGAGGAAGCCCTCGGCGAATGTCTCAGTTCACGAGACAAGGCTGATTTACTCATCCCCTCATCAATCGCTTCCTGGCGTTCGTCGTAAAACATAAAATGAGCCACGATCTAATCAGAGACAAAACGAGCGGTCTCAAATTGTCATTTATGAAACGGGTCTTCCGAGCGCCCACAGGCTGTACTCGCCCTATGTTTCGCTACGTGCTTGCCGTCAGCACCCTATCGTTCGCATTACTTGGATGCCAAACCGTTGAGCCGGGCGACCCCGACATGGCTTACGGCTGGGGACCTGCCCCACTACTCAAACCGCCCAAACCGCAAACGCTCCCTGTCATGAAGCTGTCGAAGGCTGTAGGTTGGAAACCTGGTGAGAGGCCTACTCCCACTGAAGGATACGATGTGCAAGCCTTCGCACAAGGTCTTGACCACCCTCGCTGGCTGCATGCTCTGCCCAATGGGGATATTCTCGTTGCAGAAACCGATGCACCTCAAATGTCGTCCCGTCGCAGCAATGTGCTCGCCTGGGTCGCAAAAAGAATCATGCGCTTTACGGGCTCGGGTTACCCCTCTGCGGATCGCATTACGCTTTTGAGAGATACCGATCAAGACGGCATTGCAGATCTGCAAGTTCCGTTCATCACAGGGCTCAAATCACCATTTGGTATGGCCCTTATTGGTCAAACGCTGTTTGTGGCGAATACGGACGCCATTCTTGCCTACCCTTACGCCAACGGTGATACCAGTATTACCATGCGTGGCGAACTAATTACGAGACTACCCGCTGCAGCCCCTAATAGTCATTGGACCAAGAACTTGCTCGCCCACCCAAACGGCGAAGCCCTCTTTGTAGCTGTTGGTTCAAACAGCAACATCGGGGAACTTGGAGTAGAGGCCGAAACTGGGCGAGCAGGCATTTGGCGACTTGATCTAAATACCCGCGAGCTCACTCCTTTTGCTAAAGGGCTGCGCAATCCAGTGGGCATGGCCTGGCATACGTCCACGGACACTCTCTGGACAGTCGTCAACGAGCGAGATCAGCTGGGTAATGATCTCGTGCCTGACTACCTTGCTCAGGTCAATGCTGGAGATGATTTCGGTTGGCCCACTCACTACTGGGGCAACTTCGAGGACCCAAGAGTACCGCGCGACTGGGGCAGCGAGATAACTCAATACACGAAGTACGGTAAGGCCCCTGCGGGACCACCGAGTTTACAGCAAACCGAAGAGCCTGAACTGCGAGATAGAGTAGTGGCACCAAGACAAGTTCCTAACTATGCACTCGGTGCCCACACTGCCTCCTTGGGCCTCACCTTTTATGAATCCCCTTCTATTCCTGGCTTGGCTCAACACGCCATAATCACGCAACGCGGCTCTTGGAATCGCAACCCATGGAGTGGCTATCAGGTCATTGCCGTCGAAGTCTCTCAAGATGGTGAAGCCAAAGGCACGGTCAAACCACTGCTCACAGGTTTTTTAAGCGAGAAAGGCGAAGCCAGGGGAAGACCTGTCGGAGTCATCGAGGACTCCACAGGCGCCTTACTCGTAGCCGATGACGTAGGAGCCAGCATCTGGAGGATCGGTACCAAGTCCGACCTCATCGAACCTTAAGCAGTTCCTTTTTTTGTCGACAAATAGCACACTGAGACGGACGCCCAGACCAGAAAACACTTGGGCAATATCAGCCTTGATTCGACTCAAGCACATACGCGGCTTTACATCTGGCAGCAACGCGTCAGTCAGAACCAGACAAACCGGTTACCCATTGGGCCGAAGGACTCGCCCTCTTCGCTCAGGGAGCATTACCCCATTTTGCCTGGCGATTTCGCCACCTAAAAGCACCCAATCAAATCCCTCTGCCAACTGATGAGGTTCAGCATAGGTTGCTGTCTCCTTAACTCGATGAGGATCGAAGACAACAATATCCGCTATTTTTCCGGACGCGATAGAACCCCGATTGTTTAGGCCCAAGACTTCAGCAGGCATTGAGGTCATTTTTTTTATGGCTTGCTCTAGGCTAAGTGTCTGATTCGCATGAACAAATCGCTGGATTATGCGAGCTACTGTTCCATGCCCACGCGGGTGAAAACCCGAAGGACTGCCGTCAGACCCCACCATAATCATTTCTCCCTGGAGCAACGAGGTTTGCAGCGCGTCATTCATGACGAAGTAGGCAGCTGAACCGCCGCCTGGGCCTAAGTCATCCACCAAAACTTCTTCAAAAGGTTTACCCAATTGTTGTTGAGCAACCGCCTCTAATGTGAGCCCTGTATAGGGTTCGTTTGCCAGCACCATGGCCCCTGGCCCGTTTCTGGCATTAACGCGCCACCTCAAGTGATCAAGTAATTCGGCACGTCTCAGACCTTTAGTTTGCTCAAAGTCCGGAACCGTTTTTGCCCATACCGGAAATACTAAAGACACGCTCGTGTAGCTTGCATTGTAGGGGTAAAAATCCGCCGTAATATCGACTCCCGACGCGCGCGCCGCTGCTAGGTTCGAAATAATTTGCTGCCCTCGACCAGCATCCTTTCCGTAGACCGACTTGATATGCGCGACATGAACCTTCGCAAACTGACCTTGCCGAACGAGTTCTTCAATTGCAGCGTCTAGGTCCTCATCATCCTCGCTTCTGAGGTGGCTCATGATGACTCGATTGCGGCTACCCACCACCTTCGCAAGCCTGATCAATTCGGGCTCGCTCGCCCAGAGCCCTGGGTGGTACTCAAGACCACTGCTCATGCCAAAGGTATGGTCCAGCGCCGTATCAAGCAGCGCAGCGATCTCCTCAATCTCAGCAGGACTTGGATCTGGATTTTGTCCAATCGAGGTTGCGGCACGTAAACTACCGTGACCGACAAACATAGCGATGTTCACGCCAAGCCCTAGCTCCTCGTATTGCTCATACAGTGCTGGGAATCCTACGACCACTGGACTACTGCCATCCTGGCCGAGCGTGATGGTCGTCACGCCCTGTGCCAGAAAGTTCTCAAATGCGGGGGTAATAAGCGGGTCACCATGACTGTGCGGGTCGACAAATCCAGGCGCAACTACACGACCATGCGCGTCGATGACTCTCGCGTCAAAAGGCACTGGCTCTCTGCCGCCCCGAGTGACTTTCTCAATCAAACGACCTCTTATCCATACATCACCCTCGAAAGCCGGGGCACCTGTTCCATCAACGACGAGGCCGCCTTGAACTACCGTAAGCTCAGGTTGAGCGATGGGTTGATCATCGCGCTCTTTAGTGGCTAGCGCATAAGACGTAACCGATACCAAGCAGGTGATTAGCGCAGCCAGATTGATGATCACTGATTGGATTGCCATGTTGTCAATTCAGATTAGTTACCTAAAAAGAGAAAGGCGCCTTTCTGGCGCCTTTCATGACCGGGTGCGCTATCACTACACCTTGAAAGCGTTCACTCCACCCGTGAAGTCGTATTTGAACGTCGGGCTTCCAGTGATGGTGCCATCTTTATGGACAATATGCGTTGCCGGGCTGGACCACTCGATAAAGTCACCCACCAGCAGATCACCAATTCGCTCAGAGTTTGGATCGGGCTCGGAATGGTTTTGCAGGAGCACTTCCGTATCGCCCTCAAAAATGCCAACAGTTTCAAAG
>CAJXDD010000163.1:0-6875 GCA_913052075.1 uncultured Gammaproteobacteria bacterium | reverse complement strand
CGGCGCATGACATAAAGGCTTGTCTCATCAAGCTCCCCATAGACATAGCAGACCCACTCATCTTCTTTGGCCCTCGCCTCGATAGTCGCGGGAATGGAGAGACTTTCCTCATCACCATAACGCTCGATGAGGTACCGACTCATGGCCACACTTTCAGACAACTTAACCGACCCGTCCTTAAGTAAAGGGATCTTTTGTTTCGGGTTCAGCTCGGTGTATTCCTCCGTTTGAGTTTCGCCTGTCCTCGGGCCTATTGGTGCTAATTGATAAGCAAGCCCCAATTCCTCTAACACCCATAGCGGGCGAAGCGTCCGCATCGTTCCAGCGCCCCAGATTTCGATCATCGGTTGATCACTCATGGCTCCCCCTTGCAACATGGCTTGAGTATGATCCTAGGCCGGAAGGAGCTATAAATAAAATGAATCGTTTTTCGATCTATTGTAAATTTTTAGAATATATTGACCGGAGTCACACATGCTCGACGTTTCCGATCTCCACATGGTGGAATCCATCTGCCAAACCGGCAGTATCACCCAAGCAGCCGAGTCGTTGCACATCTCGCAACCCACATTAAGTAAGAGATTGGCGCGTCTTGAGCAGCAATTGGGCGCCTCGCTTTTCCATCGAAGCGCGCGAGGGTTGACGCCTACCCCAATCGCCAACTACCTGATCGAGCAAAGCGCCGCCATCAAGGCACAAGTGTCCAGCGTCGAGCGGCAGGTGCGTCGGCTGGTTGATCGAGATGCGGGAGAATTACGCATCGGCGTCGGGCCGATTATTGAGCAAGTGCTACTACCCCAGACCCTCATCGAACTCCGATCAAAAACAGGAAACGTGAGGTTCTCTGTGCTGACCGAACATGCAGACGTCCTGATGGCTAGACTAGAAGCAGGTGACCTGGATGTGGTCGCAGGACCGTTTTCTGCCGATTGGCAGGACATCAAAGAGAGAGGACTCATCGCAGTTGATCTCATCCAGGAACCCACCATCAATGTTGCTCGTCCTGACCATCCGATTTTGCAAGTCAAAGACCCAGATTTTTTGAGCTACCCATATGCCTCTCCTCCCCTTCAAGGAGCGGTTGAGTCAGAAGCTGACGAATCCAGGCCTCGCCCAAGACTAGTCTCCGAAAATTATGCGCTGCTAAAACGCGTGGCACTTGCTTCAGACTATATCCTTGGCGGCCCGAGAGCAGTGTTTGAGCCAGAGATCAAAGCGGGGTTGCTGGCGGAAGTTCCAGGCTTCCCTGCTGCAAGCTGGCGAAGTGCTTGCCTCTGCAAGGCGGAGGCCGCTGAGACGCCCCTCGTCCAACTATTCATCCAAACGATCATCGCCTGCAGAGATGACTATCAGTCAGACCGCTAAGCGATCTCACCGAATGGCATTGTTGTTTGAATCAGGATCAGTGAATGGGTGTTTAAGTTTGTTTCCATTTCACACGTGACATGCGAGTGAACCGCTAAAGCGCTTTCAACGCCCTGTTAAAGCACGATTCGCTTGCGTCTAGTCTGCCGCTACCCAAGCGCTTGACTGGACGCCCAACAACCAAGGCATACAAGGAGTTCTACTCGTAGCAACTGTTTGTAGCAACTGATGCCATGACTAGGATTTACGATACAGGCATCCACCACTTAGGGGCGGCCAGTGGGATGTGGCGGTTTTCAGCCGGACCGACTGGCTTCCACTAACTGGCATGCGCCGATGATCGCAGCGGGAAACGCCACAACATTCAAAAACGGAACACTCGCGCACAAGGCAACGCCCGCGCCAACACCAAGCGCTGCCGCTCGGTGCTCAGCCAGCCATTCTCGAGTCTCGGTGATCGGCCGCTGTCGCGCATCGATGGGGTAATCGACAAACTGAAATGCAAAAATCCAACTATTCACGAGGAGCCATACGATCGGCGCCGATATGTTGATGACGGGGATAAAGCTAATGACCAATGCCAGAAGCACCCAAGGAATAAACCGCCTGATCTTGCTGAGTTCTCGAAGCACAGCGCTCGCCGTTTCTTCGACGATGGCTGTGGAGCTAGTGTTTGCAGAAGGAAACGGTTCAACACTGACTAGCGTCATCGCCCGGCGGGTGAGCACGACATAAAAGGGCGCACCGATCAGCAAAGTCAAAGTGGTGAAGCTCACCCCAAAAACGAGTGCCATCATCAGCACAGCGAGTACCCACATGATCCAACGGAGAAAATTGAGCCACTCGGGCAAGCCGTCCATGACGCCTTGAATACTGCCCGTTAACCAGCCTATCAGCAGCCACGCAAGCCCGGCGAAGACGGCAAGATTAATGAGTATCGGCCAGATCACCCAGGCACGCAGTGCAGGATGATAGAGGTGCCTAAACCCATTGATCAGCGCACTGGCGCCGTCACCAAACCCTACTTTCCCTTTCCCCACTCAAAGCCTCACTCGCGACCCAATCGCTATCTCACTCTCAGCCCAATCACTGTCACTCTCTTAACCGTTTTCATCAAGGAGACTAGATCTGAATTTTTCTCGGACCGGTGTAGACCTTCTCTGTAATGACCGGCGCATTGTTCGGTGCGGAGAACGGCGAATCATGGCAGAGCCTTTCGATCTCGCTGCTCACGCTCGCGGGCAGTTGGTCTGCCATTCCGCTTGCTCGATAACGCTCTGTGCCTGCGGTTTTATCAACCATCGAGCGCACCCAATCCGGACAAACCGCATTGAGAATAGCTCGGCGATCCTTACCGCTGGCGTTCAGTTCCGGGCACGCTCGATGCCATGTCCTTGAATCATAAATCAGCGCATCCCCTGCCTTTGCCACCATCTGCGCTACCTCATCATGCGGGGCAACGCCCATCCTGGTGCCGCCCTCGTTGAAGGCCCGCGGCGGCCAGCGGCACGCAAGGTGCGAGCCGGGCACATATTGGGTCGCGCCATTTTCCAGGGTGAAGTCATCAATGCACAAGTTAAATTGAACACCGTAGACCGTTTCATCACGCCAGCGGTCATCAGGATACACATCAGGATGATAGGGATAATCCGCGTGCCATCCCTCCTCAGGGAACTCACCCAGTAAGTCTTTTGCTGGCCTCAGCACCGTCATTGCTGGTTGGTGACAAAAGCGGATCCCATCGGTTTGAAGGTACGTGCGCATCACCCAGAGTGCTGCAGGATGAGTGACCGCATGGCAGATATCTTGGCTCCAGGAGATCCCGTCTGGCACGCCGAACCGGCCATCAAATTCGGGCGGCGCAGGATCAAGCTTAGGTATTCGGGCATCGGTTGCTGCTACGATGCGAGCGAGCGCTTCTTCGTCCACCAGGTTATCCAACACGATGAATCCGGTTTCTCGCAATTCAGCAAGGTAGTCCTCAAGCGGGCGCTCGGGCCAAACCTGCTCTTTCGTCTGCTTTGGCTGATGCACGGCTAGACTCGCTCAAAAAAAACGTTTATCGCTCGATTCAAATCGCTTGGCAAGTCACTCACCTTTCGATTCTATGACCCTACTATTGAGACCCAGCATGCCTCATCTGACATGCGGCATCTGACACCAAGCAACTGACACCTGACACCTGACACCTGACATTTTGCATCCGATATTGGGCATCGGGCGTCGGTGCGCAAACGCTGATTCATTTCTATTCGAAGCTGTGATCCAGCGAAACTCCCTCGACGCGAACACCACTATGTGCCGTGCTTTCCAATACTCCATCCCGCGCCCACCAACATGCTCTCTGCAAAAGTGATAGGGGAAGCCTCAAGCGACGTCGCCAGCGTGTCGTTCCAACGGTTAAGCGCACCAAAGAGCGAGATCACCGCAACAATTTCGACGAGTTCTCGCTCATCAAAGTGCTCGCCCGCAGCTTTAAAGTGCTCACTATCCGCGGCGTTTGGCACCATACCCGCGTGTAACGCTATTCTGAGTGCCGAGCGCTCTCGCGCTGAAAAGAGATCACTTGTCTCAAACTCAAATGCAGCATGAATCTTATCAGCGGAAGCGCCTCGTTTTTCTGCCACGTGCGACGTGTGTGCTTGGCAATATCGACATCCCGCAGATTGGCTCACCACAAAGGCAATGAGCTGCTTCAGTTCTGCTTCGATCACGCCGGGGCCCATAACGGTACCGGCATACGCAGAAAAAGCCGAAAGCAACTCAGGCCAACGGGCCATGGTTAGAAAACTGTTGGGCACAAAGCCCATCGACCCTTCTACCATTTGAAATAGTGGCTCAAATTCAGCGAGTTCACTTCGCGGAAGTGGATCGACATGGGCCATAGTCGCGCGTCCTATTTGGTTTGGTGAGCTGAAAGATTAACCCGATACCAGTACTAAGCGCACGGTGTCTTCCGCCTCCCTTTGCCGAGCAAATTTGTGTTTAGACGTAGCGCTTGAAATCAGTCTACTGTAGGTGCGATTCTGTCTGCAGACAAAAGGCTTAGGAACGCGAGATGGTCGTTGAACGTGACGAGCATGGATTTGATGCCCCAGTCCCACTCGGCCATCCTGCTAGGGCCAGCATGCCAACTGACCGAGCGCTTGGGCCTGCTCTGGGATCACGACTACTAGACTTTCAGTTACCTGACGCCTTTGGGCGCTTGATGCGCTTCCATGAGGATCGAGGCCAAGCACCGGCAGTCATTGTATTTTTCCGCTCTGCGGTTTGGTGACCGCCGTGCTGGACGCAGCTCGGCGAGCTGCGAGATGCGTACCCCGCCTTCGAAACAGCCGGCGTCAAGCTCTATGCCATTTCTTATGACGACCAAGCCGCACTTCGAGCCTTTGCCGAGGGACAGTCCATCCCCTTCCCACTCCTCTCTGACATTGATTCAGAGGTGATTCGTCGCTACGGAATCTTGAATGACCAGATCAAGCCGGGAGACGCCATGCTCTTTGGCATTCCCTACCCTGGTGCATTTATCTGTGACGCTGATGGAAAAGTGACCGGTCGGTTTTTTCATGACTCGTATAAAAAGCGTGACAGTCCGGAGACCCTACTGGATTCGGCGCTCGGCCATATCGGTCGAGACGATAATGCACCTGTCACGAGTGCTGCCGCCGATGGGGTCGCTATTACCGCACATGTTCGGGGAGGGAACGGACGCATTCGACAAGGAATGATCCGATACTTGGTGATTAGCCTCGATATACCCCATGGTCTTCACGTTTATGGGCAACCCGCGCCGGAAGGCATGCTCCCTTTGACTATCACCGTGACGGGGCCAACTGGTCTTATCACCCTGCCGATCATTACGCCCGAGACCGAGTTGCTCCGATTGCCATCAGTTGGTATTGATTTGCACGTTTGGCATGGCCGCGCCGAATTCATCATCCCCTTTTATGCCACGGGAGAATTAGCCAGTGAGGTTCGCCCGTTAGATCAGGACAGCATCGACCTTACTATTCACGTGCAATTCCAAGCCTGCGATGATGATGTCTGCCGGCTACCAACGACTACCAGCCTCACCCTTACCGCACCCATGGACGTCGTGGACATCCCAAAGCTAGCCATACACCGAGGCCATGGACAGCGCGAGGGCACCTATGATGCGACACCGCACATGAAACGGCTGATCAAACGCAAGATAAGGAGGAAGCCGCTAGCCTTCTTGGGTTTTATTCTTCGCAGCTTGAAACTTGAACGAGCAGGAAGAAAACGCTTGCAGCGCAAAAGCGATCATCCTGTGAGCGAGCAATAGTCTCGCAGGAGTTAGAGCATCAGCGAATTCGAATCAACAGGACCCTCAATAAGCCGCCCAGTTGAATATCAGAGCCAGCCGTCAAATTATGTGTTTGAGACCTCTTTGACGCGGCCGAAGCTCTTAAACGGGTCGGGCGCCCAACACGGTGAAGCGCTCCATCTGAGAACCAATCCTATGTTAACGGACTCGCCTTAACTGGGCTGACCTGATGGTCAGCACTTTGCGTACAAAATCTAAATTTACTGGAAAACCTTATATGCACGTCGGCATGACGTCCATTCCTCTAAAAACGGATGCTCCCGCAGCCCTCAAACGAGCTGACTGGCTAACCGCAGCACTCAGAACAGATCACGCGGGGGAGTACGGCGCGGTTTATCTTTATCGAGCCATCCTTAGGGTTACCCGGGACCCCGTCGTTATTGAATTCGCCAGCCAGCACCTTGAGACAGAGACTACGCACCTTGAGCGCATGGAGGCTCTACTTGAGCCCAAGGACCTGACCAAACTATTGCCACTGTGGAGAGTGGCCGGGTATTTGGCAGGACTCTTGCCTGCCCTTTTGGGTCGCAATGCAGTGTTTGCCACGGTGGACGCGGTAGAAACCTTCGTTGACCAGCACTACTTATCGCAACTCATCTCACTCGGCAAAGAACCCACTGCCGACCCTTCGAATGAAATCATGCAGTTGCTCTACGACTGCCGGCACGATGAGCTCGTGCATCGAGAAGAGGCTCGTTCCCATGCAGATACTGAAGGAAGGCCCTTTTTGATAGCTTGGCAAAAGATGATCGAGGTAGGCTCGCACATCGCGGTCGGCCTCAGCACTCGCTGGTAGAGGCCCGCGTCCAAATGCTTAGCAACATCTAGTCCGAGTAAAGCCGCAACACATGAACTAATCCAGCGTCCGCTGCGGGGCGAGAATTCAAACCCACGATCGAGGATTCATCCCCTCTCCTGTCAAACCGCGAGCTGGACAATTGTTACTCTTTAGCAGTCTCCGAAACTTTGACTTGCAACCTTGGCGCCCTTCCTATCTAATGCGCGACGATTCAATCACTCGATGATCAACGATCGAACGTACTGCTGCTCGCGCCTTTCCGTGATGTCCTGGGTCTCCCATTGTGTTACGCCTGCCCGAACTCTGCTTTCTGTTTGTTGCCGTTAGGGGCCACCGCCTAGGTGGCAGGTTGAACACTTAAAC
>CAJXDD010000162.1:0-6878 GCA_913052075.1 uncultured Gammaproteobacteria bacterium | reverse complement strand
CTTGAACTTGCCGCCAAACTCACCCGTGGGGCGGCTGCGAATTACATTCACCACGCCACCAACCGTGTTCTTGCCGAATAGTGTTCCCTGCGGCCCACGGAGAATCTCAACACGCTCTAGGTCGAAATTTTCCAGAACCTGGCCCGCGAGCGTTCCTAGATAAATTCCATCAATAACGACTGCCACTGGTGCGTCAAACGAGTTGTCATCTGAACGCGTTGGACTAATTCCCCGAATATTGATGTTCGCGCCACCCCCGCCGCGAGATCCATTACTCTCGAAGACTAGGTTAGGTGAATATCCGTTCAGATCCTGTAGATTTCTGATGGAAGAATTTTCTAATTCTTGCGTGAGGGCCGTAATCGCGATCGGAACGTCCTGAGCTGATTCCTCCTGCTTCCGCGCCGTAACTACAACTTCCTCAAGTACCGCACTGCGCTCACTTGCTGCCATAGCAGGCAGGCTAATCGCGCTGGCGATAGTGCCTATAATAAAACCGGCGGCTAGGCCGATCGATCCCCAATTCCGCATTTCAATACCCCCATTTCATCTCGGACGCTCTCGCCCTTCCCTAGAGATCGCACAAGTCAGCTCTGCCGCAAAAGACTTTGTGCGCAATTCGACACACGGGCTGATCCAACCGAGGTTTACCCTCGTACCCCGTTAGCCCTTAGTTCGAGCCGAACTTCTCCATCAGCTCTCCTCCACCTTAATCAATGCCAATGAAAAAGCAAGTCCGAAAATCCATGACTGTTCTAGTAGGAGAGACGCTGTTGGAGGATCGACCGCTGCAATAAAAGAACTCGTGAATGTTTTAAAACGCGTGCTATGCTCTTTTTGTAATCAACGTGGTAAACAAACCCGAAACTCTGCGCAGGAAACAGTCCTATGACTAACGTCAAAATCCCCCAGTTCGGAGAACTGCTCCGCCCACTCTTGTCGCAGGTCCCCCAAAGTGCCTATCCAGGGTTTTTAGCACGCTTGGAGCGAAGCGCTGCAGCCCGATACCGAGGGTGGGCTGAATCTATCCCCGAACACGCGGATGGTTTGCTCGCTTGCGCGGACCGAGAGGATGAAATCGCTGACCGGATCGAGGCAATTCTACCGGTCCCAGAGAAACATGAGGCCTTGGTATCGTCGCTCCTACCCGACACAATCGCGGTCTATTACGATGCCTTTTCCGCGTACACAGCCTGGGAACAACTGGCTATTCAGGCAGATGCTGAGAAACAGGGCTCCGCTGCCTGGCCAAATCTGATACCGGCATTTCCTGAACATCAAGATGAATTGAATGCTCTGTCCAAACTTGAGCTCGAGAGCGGCGACTACTTGGACGCCCTACTAGCTGATGAGGCAGCATGAGCACGATACGCGCGCTCACGAGCTGCGATTCGCGCTCTTGGACAGCTAGCAGCGGATGGAAAGGAATACAAGGAGCATAGGCGAGAAGATGCATCTTCAGCCAGTTGGTTATTCGGATTAATCCCTAATTATTCAGGATTACCCCGAAAAGCTGGAAGTGTTGGGTCAATAGGGGACCAACCTTTGGCTGAACTTTCCCAATAGCTCGAGGTAATCTCAACCCAACTGCTATCATCGAGGCTTCCAGCTTTGATGAACTTCAGTGCGGGCTGTTCTGCGACATAGCTCAACACCGGCGAGCCACATCGTCCGCAAAAGCCCCGGGTAACATGACTGCCAGCAGAGCCCACTACTGTGTAAGTTTTTGGCTCTCCTCTTATCTGCAACTCGCCTGCGGGTACAAATAGGATGGTTGCTTTGCCGCTTCCCGTGGATTTCTGGCAATCCTCACAGTGGCAGTGATGCGCTGAAATCATGGCCTCCCTAGCGAACTCATAGCGAATCGCCCCGCACAAACAGCCTCCTTCCTCCTTTCCTTTCGGGTCGTATGGTCCGGTTTGCGCGAAATCTAAGGATTGATCTACCATTTTCTAGATACTCCCAACTAAGTCACGTTGTTTTGGACAAGACTTCGGGTCAGGGTTTAGGCCACTTTCTGTTATCGCGGCGAAAGACGACATCGTCTCGACGACTACCCGTCAGCGAAGAGGGCGCACTGGCAAAATAAGGGTCGGCTGTCGCCTGTGTACGACTCCAATCATTGCGCTCACTCCTATAAGCGATTTTCCAGACGCCATCCTCAAGCACATAGCGATCAATATAGCGGCCAGCGATTATGAGGTCGAGCGGTGCTTCTTCTCCCTCAATCTTATGATAAGCATGGAAGTAAATCTCTCCGAATGCCTCTTCATCACCAAACTCGATCAAGGCATTGCCGATCATATGGTGATTCGCGTAATGAGATTGGAGAGCGTTCAGCGCGTAATCGATAAATTCATCCGGCGTGCCATTGATAAATCCATATTCGCAGTAAGCGCTGCGGGAAAACACGGACTCGAGCGATGCCCGATGCAACCGGTCTAGCCCTCGCATATATCGACACGAGAGTTCATATATCGCCTGCTTAGCCAGCAGTTCCTGCATTGCGTCCATCTTCATCCCCCACGACTAGCTTTTGCAACTTAACTCAAAATTTATCTGGGCTCCCTCTTAGTAACATCGCTCCGAACGCTGACTTGAGCTCTACTGACTCGGCTAGCGCTGTTCTTTAATCCTCGCGGTCAACCGCGCGGGAGCAACCGCGACCACAAAGAAATGGAAGGATGCACTTTTCACATTTCAATCCTCACTGAGATGATGAAAGGATGGATCACTCTCGGTGTTAGTTCCTTTTGAGAGCGCGGCAAAAGAGTCTTGCTCGCGCTCATCGGCCACTGACAGCCGTCGACTCCAATCCATCACCACAAGACGATGCTGAAATTTCCAGACTCCATCACGCTTACTGAACTCATCCAAGTAACGCCCCGAGTACAGCATTTCCTCTGCGCCATCACTTGCGAGATGTTTAGCGAAACAGTAAGACTCCGTGCGTATACGGCCACTAGCTACCCGGATCATTATGGTATTGCTGATTCGGTGTTGAGTTAATTGATATTGAGCGCCGAGTGATTTCATCACCAGCGGCGCAAAATCGTACGCTTTGCCTTTGAAACCTCCGTAATCGACCTCAGCGTCGCTCCAATAAACCTCTTTCATCAGATCAGCATCGCGACGATCCAACGCTCGGGAGTGATAATTCAGTAACTCAGTGATTGCATAACGATCCGCCACCTCAGCTAAATCGAGTGGGACTCCTAACAACGACCGACTCATGTTCGTTCCCCTTCTTTTGGATCTAGAGACTTCCACTATCTGCAGACGAGGGAGACACACGCTTCTAACTCGCGGTGGCTGCTCCTTCTGGTGCCTGAGTTTTGCCCAGCTGTGCCCTAATCTCTGCGTGCTTCTCCTCTGTAATGGGATAATTCCAAACGATCATTGCACCGAGAACAAAAAATACAGAGGGAAAGGTTGAAAACAGGAAACGCAGGCCAAGCAAGTGTTCTTCAGTATTCATTGCACCCGCCTGGGCTTGAAATCCGACTAAATCAAGACCGACCGTCGCAATCAGAATCCCAAATGATGCCGCTGCTTTTTGTGCAAACGACCAAGCAGAGAAGAAAAGCGCCGCTCTATTTTCCCCTGATTGGAGTTCATCAAGATCAATCACATCGGCTTTCATAGAGTTCGGTAGGGTTTGCGAGAAACCGCCAGCAGCAAAGCCAGTCGCAAGCGTCATTGGCAACATCCACCAAAAATCGCCTTGTCCGAGCAACAAGTAGAACGGGTGGGCGCAACTCAAAATCATAAACGAGAGCAAATACGCACGATGCTTACCGATTGCCTTGGAGAGTTTGACCCAGAACGGAACCGCAAGAATATTAGCAAGGTAGAAAAAACACAGCATGAAGATCGCCATGTCCTCGGCGCCGAGGATATAAGCGATAAAGAATATGTAGAGTGGCGTGGTTATATTCAATCCGATCGAACCAATCATGAATGCCATGACCAATCGCTTGAAAGGCCCGTTGCCCCACATGAGCTTTAAGCCGTCCAACATTCTTACCCGCTGCGTCGGCTGATAACTCACCTCTTGAACCATACTAAGCGTCAAAATGACACAGATCGGCATCAGTACCAGCATGGTGACACCTACCAACTGCAGCACTACCGCACTTCCGCCGATCATAAACACCAGCTTTGCAACTGAGGGCACTAATTGTGCAGACAACGAGCCTAAGGCGTTAAATACGGCTCTGCTGCCCGTAACCATACTGCGCTCATTGTAATCTGTAGACAGCTCAGCGCCCCAAGCATAGTAGGGGATTAGCATCATGGTAATCGCCACCGACAGCACAAAACTCCATACGCCGAGATGCAGCCAATTCACTTTGTCCGCACCCACAAAGATCTGGTAAATCTGACCTAAACTACCGGTTGTGTCGGGTAAAAAGAGGTTATAGACGGCGAGCATCATAATCGGCGTAGACAACGCGATCCAAAGCTTCCGCCGTCCAAAGCGACTTCTAGTATGGTCAGAGATATACCCCATTAGGGGATCGGTTACGACGTCAGTCCAACGAACGAAAAACAAGATCGCACCGACCACTGAGAGCGGAACTGCCATATCGGATGCATAAAACTTCGGGATAAAGACCGCGACAGGGAATAGCGACATCGAAATCGGGAGATCGACCAACCCATAAAAGAACAACGTTTTCCGCTTTAGTTTCATGTTCCCGCCCCCATCGCTAAAGCATTCCTCTATTCGCCTAGAATCGTCAAGCAAAATCTAGTTGAGACGACATTTGGAGCTTGATCAGGGCCGTGCTAGTTTCACCCTCGAAAGAGGCACGAGAACACCATGGAAAATACACAAGTACTGCTCACGAGGCGCCCCTCTGGTGCACCGGTTGCGGAGGACTTCGAAGTCAGAAAAACCCCGGTCGCGCAGATCGCTTCAGGCGAAGCACTAATAGAAAACCACTATGTGTCGCTTGATGCTGGTTTTCGAAACTGGATGGATGAAGACTCGGGCGATGACGTTTTACCAGCAATGGAGCTAGGTGCGCCCGTCATGGGCCTGACTGTGGGGCGCGTCATCGAAAGCAAGCACCCTACTCTCGTGAAAGGACAATTGGTAATGGGACGTCTCGCCTGGGAAGCTTATTCCATCGCGAGAGATGATTTCTTAATTGTCCTAGAGGAAAGCGCCGTCCCACTGCACTACCACCTCGGCATCCTTGGTGACACAGGAATGTCAGCCTACTTCGGCTTGAACGATATCGGAAAACCAAGAGCTCAGGAAACAGTTGTCATCTCCGCTGCAGGTGGTGCAGTTGGCTACGTAGCCGGCCAGATCGCTAAGATCATGGGTGCAAAACGAGTGGTTGGCGTAACTAGTAGCGCTATTAAAGGGGAACGGCTCCTCACCGAACTTAACTACGACGCCTTTATCAACCACCGAAGCGAAACTATTCACGAGGACATTGAATCGGCATGTCCGCAGGGTATCGATGTTTATTTTGATAATGTAGGTGGACCGCTCCTGGAAGTCATACTCGATCATATCAACGATCGAGCTCGCATACCTTTCTGCGGAGCTGTAGCCGATTATGCGCGGCTCACACCCCAAGGCCCGAGCAACCTTTTTCAGCTCGTTACACATTCGGCCAAGCTTGAAGGCTTCATGACGCACCTTCAAGTTGACCGCTACCCAGAGGCAAGACAGCAATTGCTCGAATGGATAGCGCAGGGCCAATTGAAGTCAGTGGTAGCAGAATATGAGGGGGTCGAGCAATGCGGCGTTGCTTTCTCGAATCTCTTCGCTGGCGTCAACTTCGGAAAATCCGTAGTTCGCGTGAGATAGCAGATCTTATGATCGCTTCATCGAAGGGAATGGCCAAACCCCTGGATGCAGATGCTGCCGTCGATACTCACCGGAAGCCGTTTGTGAATTTGAAGACCATGGGTTAAAGAACAGGTTGTCCTTTACTTTGGTCGAGAGGACGAGTAGTGTTGGCACCTATCAACATGTGCCGATCGCTCTGCTCAAGGCGCCTTAAATGCCCTTAAACAACCCTGAAGTTTCGCTGGTGAAATAACTAAGATGATTAGGGACATTTTTGATCGATATCACTACTGGATTTGGATACCAACAGCCTACCTGGTCCTCTACGTAGTATCCCACTTGCCACTGGCGTGGGGGCATCGACTCATCTTCCCCGATACTCCTTATGCGCTACTGATCTTTTTACCTGCTGGCCTGCGCCTTCTATCGACATGGTATTTCGGTGCACGAGCCATACTCCCCCTCTTTCTCGGTGGCTTACTAACGATCTGGCTTTACGGTCATCCCATTCCAAGTTTGGCAGTTGCTCAAGCACTCCTCGGATCGGTATCCGCATATTTCGCGTTTGAATTGTTTCGAATTTGTGGGTACGACCTTTATGCATCATCTGCTTATGCAGAAGAGACCATGGTGGTAGCGCACTGGCGGAATATATTTCTGGTGGGACTATTCTTCTCAGTAATTAACGGACTGCTTGCGGCAATTCTTTTCTACAATACCCTGAGCAGCGAGAACTTCATGCCTTTTTTACTCATCTACATTGCAGGCGACTTGATAGGACTCCTGGTCATGCTAGTAACAATTATGTTTGGTGCGCGAATCGCTTCAACAACGTCTGGTTAGCCCCAGGCAGTAGCGTATTTCGAACCAATTAGCACTAAGACAACTAAAATGTCCTTCATTGTTGGAAGCTAAGAGACGGTGCTCTGATCCCTAGACCCGATCATCCCTACGGAGGCTAACAGCAAGCGACCTAGCACCACGAGCCTCAAATAACTCACTCCATGTCAACTGAGAACGAACAAACAAGGATCGACTTACCAGGTCAAACGATTCCGACTCTCTG
>CAJXDD010000161.1:0-6901 GCA_913052075.1 uncultured Gammaproteobacteria bacterium | reverse complement strand
GCGTCGGTGAACTGCTCATCCGGGATATTGGCGTAGTGCGAATAGCCTTTTGAAGGCCCGAGCTTGCGTTTGGCTTGCTGTAAGGCTTCACGGGTGTCCTCAGGTCGATCTTTATACTCCTCAGGATCGATCTCCCAATAGCGGAGCAAGCTCGCCAGGGGGTCGATGATGTTACCGTCCTCGTCCGTTGAACCAACGCCAAACCCACCCCGCATTACCATGCGATTGTGCCCCTCATCAGAGAGATCGAATCGGGTTTCTTTGAAATAGGTGTCGATAGCGCCGCGAATTTTCTTGCGATCGGTGTCGGGCGTCGCACGCATATGGACAGTAGGCACGTGATAGGACTCGTTGAAGTTATCGAGCACGATTTTCCAATTACAAGGTAACCACATGGTCTTTGCCATGGTGCGTTGCCAAGTGTGGATTTCGCGCTTCTCCCAGTCATCCCATATCGGACCAAGGTACTCTTTCAGCGACACGCAGTCTGGGTCCATGTTGACCCAAACAAAGCCCGCGAATGTCTCACAGCGAAGCTCCGCGAGGCGAACGTTCTTGCAGGGATTGCCCTGCGGAAAGTCTTCTTTATCCGGAGCAAAATTTAATTCACCATCCGGCAGAAAAGCCCAACTGTGGTATTTGCAAACGAACCGTCGCAGTACATGGCCTTTCTTTTCTTCCACCAGTGGGTTGCCTCGGTGTTGGCAGACGTTGTAGAAGGCTTTGACCGTGTCGTCTTTCTGGCGAACCATCAAAATTTCTTCTGGGCCTACTTCTTCCATCTGCCAGTCACCGGGCTTCGGTATCTCGGCTTCTCTGCCAAGGAGCAGCCAAACCTTGGTCCACATGCCTTCCCATTCTTTCTCGAAGAAATCCCGCGACGTGTAGCGGTAACCTGGAAGGCGAGAGTCCCTTGTTGTCTGGTCAGGCCACGGTTCGATTTTGATAATTTCTGACATCCTAATGTCCTATTTTTGCTGCTCTTTATCTCGCTCGATTCTCGCTAGAAGCGCGCTATCTGGTCAAGTTTAGTTGATTTCTGCGCCGGGCCATCAAAGTTGGTCGAAGAGCGCGAGATCCTCGGTGACTGCTGACTGTCTAGCGACCATCTGGGCCATCCAAGCAAAGGCTGTCGGATTATTGGTATCGAGCGTACCTGCAACCACAGTGACGTAGACCCAGTTGTACAGAAGCGAGTAGCGGTACTCGTTCCAGAGCTCCATCGAGTCGCCGGCGTCAATGCCAGCGTCCTTCAGACCGCTTGCATAGCGGTCGATCAACGCTTGCTCGTGGCTGCGCCGCACATCAGTCTGTGTGCTTTGACCAAGGAACAACGCAACATCGTTCATGCCGCGTGCACGAAGCGGCCCCTGCCAATCAATCACAGTGGCGTCATTCTGATGGGGTTGGTTGCCATACAGAAGGTTTTCCATCCGATAATCGCCATGACACAGAGTGATAGGGGCCTCGTCCATCCCCTCTTGAAGCTCCGGTAAACGCTCAAGAAATGGTGCCTGGTGCTCTATATATAGGGGGGTCAAGTAGTCGCCGAATTTTTCGATTAGCCCCGCAGCGCCAACACTGGCTAGCGACTGCATATTGTCTGCGTGATAGCTGTTTGCAATGTGGGGCACCCAATCGATTGAATCGACTTTCCCCCAGAATGGCGCATGCAATTTAACGAGTTGATCAATTGCAAGTTCTGACTCACTGAGCGTCGCGCCAACCACCTGACTACCGACATCGTAATCTGTGAGATCTTCCATCAGAATCAAGAACCGGTCCCCATCGAGTACAGATAGATAGGTGACTGGTGTTTGAACATCAGTTAGAGGGTCGAGTTCGGAAAGAAATCGGGTCTCCCGCTCGTACAAATTATAGGCAGTGGCTATTTCTCTGTTGGTCGGGTTTTGGGATGCAAATTTTGCGATGAGACTTGGAGGTGCACTGCCCTGGTTGCCCTTGTATTGCAAGTCTAATTTGGCGATTTCAGCCATCATACCTGTCCCATCTCCAATGTTTGATGCACTTACGGTATGCACAGTCCCATCCAGTGGCAGGTAACCGTTTTGTTGCAATTGCTTGGTGAGAAAAGACGGCGTGAAGCCTCTGGGCAGGTCAGGAATCATTAGCTTATCCCCTTGCTTTCATATGTGGGCCTTATGGTTTGAGAGTCTCGGCATGCCAATCCTTTTGGAGACTTTCTGCTTGCTTTACTCGAGGTTGGTATTTTACAAAGACGTGCCACCGTCTACTGGCAAGACGGCTCCCGTCATACCCCCCGCCTGTTCGGTTGCAAGGTAAAGTGAAAGTGATGCGACTTCTTCAACAGTGTTTAACCGCTTGATCGCCGATTCTTGAGCGTAAGTGTCTTTAAACTCCTCATAAGTCACACCCATCGATTCAGCCGCAACGGGGCCCGCTTCCATCATAAGATCAGTCTCAATCGCGCCAGGGCTTATCGCGTTTACTGTGATCCCTTGATCTCCATATTCAAAAGCAGCCGCTTTAGTGAACCCGTTCATCGCATGCTTGAATGTGATGTAGTGAGACACATTCTTTTTGTTGGCTTGAGCGCCTTCAACAGAGGAAATGTTGATGATTCGTCCCCAACCCCGGCTTAGCATGTCAGGAATCGCGCGCCTTGTTGCCCAAAAGCAGGAATTGAGGATCCATTGATTAGCCTCTTGCCAAGCTTCTTCTGCAAGTTCATGAATCGGAGCAAATCCTGTTGATCCTCCGGCGTTGTTCACCAGAATGTCCAGGCGCCCAAAAGCGTTGAGTGCCTCATCGACTACTGCCTCTACATTGGCTCGCTTTTTCACGTCTCCAGCGATAAATCGAGCTCGATTTTGGACATCGAAGTCGCGCAGAGTTGCCGCTCCTTTTTCCGGCGAGCGGCCATTAATAACAACGCTGGCTCCCTCCGCGAGGAAGGCCTCCGCAATACCACGACCTATGCCTCTAGATCCGCCGGTGACAACAGCGACTTTACCTGTGAGTAACCCCATGATTCTCCTCCAGCTACCGCGTGCTATTTAGGTCAGACAGTAAAAGAAAAGTAGCCTTAGGAATATAGGCCAGGTTATTTCGATCCTTAGTTTTGGCCAAATAGAGCGCTGATTCGTTGAACGTGTGTTTAAGGCCTATGGCATTGCTGCTGAAAATCTTCTAGTGCCACTCGAGTGACCTGTTTAAGGCAACCAACGTGATAGTCTCAGTGCTCATAGATAGGCGGTTCACCGAGGACTGACTCGTAGTCGGCGCTAGAAAACTTGGCTTCACCCAGAATCTCCGTTGGAAATAGCATCAAAGGCGATCGCCAATTGCTCGATGAATTCTTCCTCACCCGCGTCGTTGGTCAAGACACGGTGCGCATGGGCGGCTCGCTCTCCGTTGGTTAGTTGGGCCGCAAGCCTTTGCTCGACAGCAGCTCTATCTAACCCATCCCGAGCCATACAGCGCATGATCGCTGTCTCCGGCTCCACGGTGACAACCCATACTTCTTCGCCAAGATCTTCCCAACCCGCTTCAATTAGTACCGCTGCTTCAAGAACAAGATGGCGAGCTGGATTCTGTTCCAAAGCCGTTCGGATACGATCTTCAGCAAGGCGGCGGATTTCAGGCCATACAATGTCCGTGAGCGCCTTCAGCTTTTTAGGTTCGCCAAAGACCTTGGCTCCTAGCGCTTTGCGATCGATGTCACCGCTATCGGTGCGAACATCCTCGCCAAAATGTGCAACAATCTGGTCATTCGCTGGGTTGCCGGGCAAGTAAGTTTCGTGCCCTAGCTTGTCTGCGTCGATAACCTCGGCACCTTTTTCGGCTAAAAATTTTGTCGCAGTGGATTTGCCCGAGGCAATCCCGCCCGTCAAACAAATGACCGTCATAAGCGTTCCCCAAAAAAAACAATCTGCCACAGAGAGCGATCGAAGTCTCGGCTATTCTTCGAAACAACTTCTACCCCCTAGTGTTTCTCAAGTTCACAATTCGCTCTTAGCACCCTGTGAATCCGTGTGCACCAAGATGTTGGTGAGGCTTCGATCCAATCAAGCTTGGCTGGTCCAGACTGTTTTGGCAAAACTCGGTAATTTTCTCGAAGTGCTTCCAAAAATAAATAAGGTTGGTACTGGCTCCGACTAGAACGAACACGCCCGCAAATCTCGGCCTACTGGCTTTTAATTGAGAATGAATTAGAGGGAGCGTTGACTACCGTGCCGTCGCTAAAAGTGACGTTAATATCGCTATTCTGATAGTTGTAAACAATGTAGTTAGTGACTCCTCGAGTCGTCTTGAACGCCATAGCTGCGGGATAATCTGCGGTCAGGCTACCGGTGCCCGTTTGAAGCTGGCCAAGCGATCTCATCGTGTATAACCAATGATAGGTGTGCGCAGGCGCCTCACCAGCTTCTGGATAGTAACTTTGCGTCGACTCGTAGTCCGCGATTGCTGATTCTGGATCGGTCATCGACCATAGATTCCACCATAGGTCGGTCCATTGACCCTCAGGGAGGCCTGAGGGTTTTCCATTTGATGATTCTGCAAGGCCCAGCATTACATAACTATCAAGGTAGTCAGGATGGAGTCCAACGTGCATTGTGAGAGGGTTAGAGGGTAAGCCTTGAATGCCTAAAATGTGTGCAAACGCTGGACTGAACCATGTGGAAAAAGCACTGCCATCACCCCAAATAATTGAGGTAGTGATACGTGGATAGTCGGGAGGGAAATTACTTGCGATAGGGTCATTACCCTTAAAGCCGTCGATGTCATTCCAGTACTCCCAGAAGCTTGCGCTTGTTGAAGCATGAAGATAGAGCCCTCGCTCCATTATTTCCAAATTACCAGTAACAAGGCCATAGAGCACCATGGCACCGTAAGCGTTAGCAGCCTCTGAAGTTGACTCGTTATTGTTGCCTCGAACAAAGTTGGCATGTCCGGATGCCCAGGAAAACCCGTATGCTGGGTCAAAGTGTCGGAGGTATGGAAACATGGGATCATTTTTCCCACCGGCGTAATCACGGATAAGTAGTTCAAACATCCCTCCATATTGATTTGGCTCACAAAAGGCCTTTTCAACACGACACACCTCAGCTGCCGCACGCACAAAGTAACCATAATGAAAGTGATGGTCGTTTAGTTGCTGATGGGATGCAAAGGATTCCTCCAGGCCTAGGAGAGAGTTCCACTGATCGTCGTAAACAAAGTACTTTCTAGTGTCGAGTGTCCCGTCTCGCTCGGCGCTCATCCAATCAGCTAACTCCTCTTTTAGCCAATCGCGAAGCGTTGCTGCCTCTGCAGTCATTTTGAGTTGGTCTGCGATCGCCAGGACCTCGGCCACGCGTCCAACAGCCTTCCCGCTCCAGTAGGTGTCATTGGCAGTGTTCCATGAACTGCTATCCTCAGCGACAAAGTTGCTTACCAAGTTTTTAAGGTGAGGCTCGTCAAGTGATCCAGGGATAACAGGCAAAGCGGGGAGAACGCCTACAGATGGCAAGGCGTACCCGAAACTAGAGGTTGGCGCGAATTTCAAGGTTCCGCGAGCACTCCGAACCGAGGTCACATAAGTTAAGTCGGTCGCGCGCTTCCAATGCAAGGGCATGAGTCCAGCCAACGTTTCGATAGGCCTATTCGTTCCATCGAGGTAACTGTGACTAACTGAAATTGAATTTGTTGACGAATCTACAAGGTAGTCGATACTGACTTTTTTAACGACGTTTCTTGCGTACTTCTCCAGGACTTGCCGAACGTTTTCGCTGGTTTCAGGTGCCCAAACTAACGTAAAAGAGTTATTTGGTGCAGAGATAGTTACTGAGTCTGTATCAATATCAGAGAAAGATGATCCAGGGTCGCCCACCAAAAGAAAGTGGTTGAGTTGTCCTGCAACGTTGCTCCAAATTCCGAGACTATCGGTACCTTCATGCCAAATTCCCCTTTCAGGCCCACTTGCTCGCAGTGTTTTGAAAACAGGAGTGCCTGAATGAACATCAAAAAAGACAAACGGGGATCCAGAGACGAAGGTCGCTTCCATAATCAGCTTGTCTCCTTCGAACCATCCTGCTGTTGTTGACCCCTCCGAATGATCGAGCAACTTCACATCCATATTGGTGTGCGCGCTATTCGCAATTGCGGCACCATCAAAGACCTCGGCAAATGGGTCAGGCACGGCGTAGCCAAATCCACCAGAATTTGCTCTTAAACCCGGTGGAATTCCGATAACACGCGCTCCTCGCTCCGTAAGCCTCGCCATAATGGGGTCAGGTGTAATGTAGCCCGCCCCAGCTGGATCGCCAATTCGCATTTCTCCTATAAATGGAATGGAGCCCCACCAACGATGAGTCATGGTGGGCTCCTCGGCTGCTGCATCTGCGAGTTGAGGCTTTATCGGAATTGGATCGCCCTGGGGGGTTCCCGTTACCGTGTTACAAAGTGAAATGGCAGGCTCCACTACACCAGCGTTATAAATCCAGTCGCCATAGTCGTAGACGCAACGGTAGCTCGCAGGGTTAATTGTGTCTGAGTAGCTGCCTTTACCCAATTGGGTGAGGTTGAATGGTACGGTAACTATCGGATCAACAACGTCTGCATTTTCGTCGTATCCCGTAAAGCGAACGTTATCGATCCGAAAAACAGTTCCAAAGGATTTGGTTGCCCATACAACGATCCCAGTGTTGGTGTTTCTGAGATCGAGTCCACCATCACGTAATCTAGAGACAGGAACTTTCACCGCCTCCCAGCCCACAAGACCCTTCTCACCAAGAGTCTGATCACCCGAACTGCAGGGATAAAAACAGTCAAGCTTCATAGTGATACTGGCATCGCCAGACATCACCTTGACGTCGAATTCTAAATGACCGTCAGCGTAGGAGCTCAGATCAACGGCAAGTGAGGACGCGATGAATAG
>CAJXDD010000160.1:0-6932 GCA_913052075.1 uncultured Gammaproteobacteria bacterium | reverse complement strand
AGTTCACCTACGGTCTGACCAATATCGGTCGTTACTATCGTGATTACATCGAACTAATGGCGCACTGGGATAACGTCCTACCCGGCCGAGTCTTACGTGTTCACCACGAGTCGGTTGTTTTCTCCCTTGAGGATGAAGTAAGACGCATGCTTGCCTATTGCGGCCTAGACTTCGAGTCATCGTGCCTGCAGTTTTTTGAAAGCGAACGGAGCGTCCGTACGCCGAGTTCTGAGCAAGTTCGGCAACCGATCTTTACTAGCAGTCTAGACACATGGAAGGCGTTTGACCCCTGGCTCACCCCACTCAAAGAGGCCATCGGCTCAGACATCCTTGACACCTACCCTGATCTTCAAACGGACATCTAAGTCCTCGCTAGTCGTTTACGTTCAAGGAACTGTGCGGGGACATTGCATCGCCAACCCAATCTGCAGTGAGTCAAGGCCTAATACGGTAATCGACAGACCGCAACGAAGCGTGAAATACTAACCCCATAATCGACACGATGGGTCGATGAAATTAACGGAGGGGCCTCAAATGAAGCACTACGATATTGTCATCAAGAACGGTCAGATTTATGACGGCACGGGCAACGCACCGTATCACGCGGATATCGCCATCCAAGACGGAAAGATCGCCGCCATTGAACCGGCCCTGACTGATAGCGCTGAGCAAACCATCGATGCAGAAGGCAAGATCGTCACTCCCGGGTTTGTTGACGTCCACACGCATTATGACGGTCAGGCAACCTGGGATAACCATCTAGCCCCCTCTTCCAACCTTGGCACGACGACCGTTGTAATGGGCAATTGCGGCGTTGGATTCGCCCCCTGTCGGCAAGAGGACCACGATGTCTTGATCAAGCTCATGGAGGGCGTCGAAGAAATTCCTGAGACCGCCATGAGCGAAGGGTTGCCTTGGGATTGGGAGAGCTTTCCTGAGTATTTGGACAGCCTCGACAAAAGACCAAGAGATATCGATGTTGCCGCGCTATTGCCTCACGGCCCGTTGCGCGTATTCGTGATGGGACAGCGAGCGGTCAATCGAGAACCCGCCACAGAAGCCGATATCGAGGCTATGAAAGTTCTTCTTAAGGAGGGCGTAGATGCTGGAGCGGTAGGTTTTTCAACGTCCAGAACGCTGGTTCATCGGAGCGCAGATGGCAATCTTGTCCCCACCTATAAAGCGGCCACGCGAGAACTCAAATCACTCGGTGAAAGCCTCTCTGGCCAGAAAGGTCATGTCTTCCAACTGATCTCCGATTGGGACGACCCACAAGATGAGTTCTCAATCCTGAGAGAAGTCAGCGAAAAAACTGGGGCCAAAGGGACCTTCACGCTGCTGCACCTCGACAACGAGCCCGATCTTTGGGAAGAGCAGTTGTCTATGGTTGAATCCGCACAATCGGAGGGCCTTGATATTAGGGGCCAGGTACTCTCGAGACCGGTTGGCATGATGATGGGAATTCCCTCGTCCATGAACCCTTTTTATCGAAGACCAAGCTACATGGCGCTCGATGACTTGCCGTGGGAAACCCGGCTCGAGCGATTGAGAGACCCTGAAACCAAAGCTGCGATCTTGAGGGAGGACAACATCAACCCTCACATTTTTGTTCGAATCTTCAACGATCGCTTCGACAAGATGTACCCCATGGAAGACCCCATTGAGTATCTGCCAGATGCCGATCAATCCGTTGCGGCGAGAGCTGAGGCGGCAGGTGAGCAACCAGCGAGTTGGTTGTATGACTTTTTCTTGGACAACGACGGAAAGAACCTCATCTACATTCCTGCTGCTAACTACAATGCCGACATCCCGCGATTGTTACAGCACCCCTTCACGGTCTCCGCGCTCGGAGACGGTGGCGCCCATGTAGGTTCAATCTGCGATACCAGCGCCAACGTTTACGTGCTGACTAAATGGGTTAAGAAAGAGTCAAAAGTTGAGCTTGCCAAGGCGATCCACTTACTAACTCAGCAGCCGGCCTCACTGTACTCCCTAACCGATCGAGGCATGCTGGGCGTTGGCAAAAAAGCAGACGTCAATGTGATTGATATCGATCGTTTGCAATTAAAGACGCCGCACATCGTTCACGATCTACCCGCCGGAGGAAAGCGCTTTTTGCAAAACGCGGAGGGCCTTGAGGCGACGATAGTTGCAGGAGAGATTACGTTTTTACAGGGTCAGCCCACAGGCGCATTACCCGGCAAGCTTGTTCGGAGCGGACAAATCACGGCCTAAATCAGCCTGGTCATAGAACAAGCCATGCAAGCTGCTGGAATGACGCATCAAGGCCATTTGCGGGCTCGCAACGAGGACGCCTACTGGTTCGACGAGCGCCGAGGCTTCCTCGCCATTGCTGACGGTCTAGGCGGTCACGGGTTCGGTCACTTGGCTAGCCAAAAGGCTATCGATTTCGTGACAACGGATGTTCAGTCCGGAAACCTTCATAGAGATGACCCGGCGCTCACTACGCTGGTCCAAGCCGTCAACCGCCACATTTATCAACTGTCCCAAGATCATCCCGGCGCTGACGGCATGCGATCCACCCTCGCCTGCTTGCAATGCCAGGATGCGGTTTTTAATTGCGCTTGGCTGGGTGACTCACGCATTTACTTAGGTACCGCGGCAGATTCCCTTCAGTGCGTCAGCGATGATCACACGCTATTTGCCCAAAAGAAGCGTCAAGGCATCAGGCCGCAACCAGAAGACAAGCACCTTCTGACTCGAAGTATTGGCGGACCTTTTGAGGTGAATGTGGGCACTCGCCAAGTTCCGATGTCTGAGAGCGGCGAGTATCGTGCCTTGCTGGCCACTGACGGTTTACACACTGCGGTGACGCACCGAGAAATGAGCGAGATTCTCTTTCAAGATATTTCGTTAGCCGAAATCTGCGAGCAACTGATTCATGCCGCGTTAAGACAAGGCGGACCAGATAACATCAGCGTCATTGTTGCGAAGGGCATATCAGCTCATTAGCCAATTTTCGCTTAAGACCCGCAGCACATCATTCATCGACCCAATTCGCCGATCCGGATCTTTTTGCAGACATTGCATCGTTAGATCCTCAAGCATTTTTGGAAGTTTCGCGCTCGTTTTCGTGGAGGGTGCAACCGGCGGCTCCGAACGCACTTTCTCGGCCAAGATATCCATGCGCTCGCCTTCAAACACCGTCTGTCCACAGAGAATCTCGTACAGTACAGCGCCTAGGCTATACACATCCGAGCGGTCATCGATCGAGTCCTCTCTATCCAATTGCTCACGGGACATGTAACTAATAGTGCCTTGAACCTGTCCGTGCTGAGTCATATGCGACATAAGTTTCCCATCGGTGTCCGAATCAGATTCGATACCCGAAGGTGATGTCGAATTGCCTGCCTCAGCGGCTCGATGATCCCAAACCTTTGCCAGCCCCCAGTCGAGCAAAACAATTTCGCCAAACCGACCCACCAGAATATTCTCGGGCTTGATGTCCCGATGGAGCACCCCTTTTTGGTGCGCAAATGCTAGGGCATTGGCAATTTGCTCGATCACATTAATCATTTGCGTCAGGTCATAGCGCTCTCGATAGTCCAGCAACTCTCTTAGCGTGTAGCCTTCTAGCAATTTCATCGTAAAGAAATACCCGCCGTCTCGAGTCCTGCCTAGATCATAGGTTGGGACGATATTTGGGTGCTGGAGACGAGCGATGATTCTGGCCTCACGTAAAAGTCGGCGTTGCTCGATGTCGTCGCTGGCAAATTCCCTCCTTAGGCTTTTGTGGCATACCTTTCGCCCGAGATAGAGATCCATACAGGATTGAATTGTCGACTTGCCGCCCTTGGCAATTTGCGAGAACAACGCATAGCGAAAAGCAGGGTTCAACGTCTCCGCGAGCGGTTTGTCCGTTTCCGCCAGCGTGAGTCGCTCATCGTCATCAATCGGGTTTTGATAAGTAGGCATGGAACCTCAAAGATTCATCGCGTCAGTGGACTTCTTCGAATCCTAACCGAATCT
Organism: uncultured Gammaproteobacteria bacterium; assembly: GCA_913052075.1. GTDB lineage: Bacteria > Pseudomonadota > Gammaproteobacteria > Pseudomonadales > Azotimanducaceae > UBA9926. The sequence goes on along the minus strand of CAJXDD010000160.1, from coordinate 2,942 downwards.
GCTGGGCTGACGCACCCGTAGTTCGACGCTCGAAGACTGTATCCTGCGTTGTCACTGGCTTATCGTGACTGTCACGTTCACTTGATTGAGGAGAGTAAAAAGCGGCTCGCTCTACGCCTTAAAAAAAACGGCACCTAATCCAATGCTTCTCACCCAAAGTTGTTCATAAAGAGCTGTTCAAACAGAGCTTTTGTTTTAAGGCTGTTGTTCGAAATAGCACCTGGGAACAGCCATACTTAGCCCAATCGAATTGGGTTGTTTGCCCCAGTAGGCCCCGTATTCATCGACAGAAGGACAAATTCATGACATCACATCCTCTTACCCGAGAGTACTTTCAGAGCGCGTTTGTTGTTGAAAACCTTGAGGCCGCATGCCACCAATGGAGCAACAACTTCGGCATTGGCCCGTTTTTTGTCAAAGACTATCAACCCGGGACTTTTGATGAAGTCACCTACCGAGGAGCGCCTGCCGACCTCTCGATGCGGGTAGCACTCGCGCAGGCAGGAACCATCCAGATTGAACTCATCGAACCTGGCCCGGGGCCATCTGCCTATCGGGATATGGTACCCCATGGATCACCGCCCACTTTTCATCACTTTTGCGCATGGACTGATGACTTTGCCGCGGATCAACGTGTTCTGGAATCGAAAGGGTGTGAGGCAATCAACATTGGCCACTCTGGGCTAGTGACATTCGGCTATTTCGATACAAGAGAGGCGCTCGGCTGCATGCTAGAAATTGTTACTCGCTTTCCTGCTGTCGAGGCGCGATTCGCGATGATTGCGGATGCTGCAAGCGACTGGGACGGTACCGACCCAATTCGCGAGTAGATACCGAATCGTTCAAAACTCAGCGCTTCTGGACTTAGACCCTTTTGATATTAATGAGTCAGCACTGATGAGTGCCATCAATTTCCGCAGCGTTAAGGTCATGGCCCGAACCTACTTACCCGGCGCATGGGCTCGAGCAACGAATTGGACTCTCTACTCGCGATGCTTTTCAGGCTGAGATCCGCAATGTCGCAACGCAAAGCAGTCCTGCGCCAAACCTAGCTCTGAACTCCTTGTGACATGATGGAATTATCTGGTGGAAACTAGACCCTAGTTTCCAAATCAGCAACACTTACCGGGTCTTTCTTTGCATGAGCCGCTCCCGATGTCTGTCTCCGTCAACTTTTTTGACCCCGAAGTTCAAGCGTGCCCTTACGAGCACTACCAGGCGCTCCATGACGACGCCCCTGTATACCAAGACCCCATGACAGGGATTTACCACGTTAGCCGCTTCCAGGATGTTCGCCACATCTTAGCGAACCACGAACTGTTCTCGGGGAACGCAAGCCGAGGGACCAAAACACTGACTCCGAGACAGCAAAAGGTCAACGAGCGCTTCCAGGAGAAAGGGTGGGTCCCTTCTAGAACTTTGATTGCCCGCGACGAACCCAACCACAAACAAATGCGAGCAATGTTCAACGAGGCGTTCAGGCCAGCGAAGATCAATGATCTCGAACCGTTTGTTCAAAGTACCGCCGAGCATCTTTTCGCGAAAATCGCCGAAACTGGAGAGTGCGACTGGGTCTCAGCCATGTCAGTACCTCTCCCACTCACGATTATCGTCAAGCAAATGGGAGCCGATTTGGCGGATCTCTGGAAAATTAAGGCCTGGACCGACGCTTTCTTCAAACGCATCAGCATGATGCTCACTGAGGAAGAAGAATTAGACGCGGTGGATAGAGAAATAGAAGCACAACATTACTTCCAGCCAATTTTCGAGCGGCTACGGACATCGCCAAATGACACCCTGCTATCTGAACTCGTTAACCGTGAAATCCCTGAATGGGGTCGAACACTCACCGATGAGGAACTACATGCCGAGATGATGGCAGACACCTTTGTCGGGGGCAGCGAGACTACCACCAACGCACTCTCTGCCGGGGTAAAGCTGCTTATCGAACAGCCCGAGATTTGGAATCGCCTCAAGGCTGACCCCTCTCTACTTAAATCCTTCGTAGAGGAAGTTTTGAGGCTCGAGTCGCCGGTGCAGATGCTGCTTAGACGAGCCACTCAGAACACTGAAATTGCAGGCGTATCCATTCCAGAAGGAGCGCTAATTGGGGTCCGATACGGTGCCGCGAATCGGGATGCGAGCCAGTTTGAGTGCCCCCACGAGATCAATTTGGATCGATCAAAACCGGGCGCGCACGTTGCCTTCGGCTCCGGAGTCCATCATTGCCTAGGCGCCCCACTTGCTCGCAGAGAACTATGGTGGGGCTTTAAGGTGCTCCTTGAAGGGGCCAAGTCCATACGATTTACCGAGACCAACCCTACATTTAATTACCGCCCACATTGTCTGCTCCGTTCACTCGAATCATTACCCATTACAGTCGAGCTAGAGTGATGGGCAACACCCGAGCAATTTCCACTGGCGGCAAAACCCGCAATAGAAATGGCATCAGCCCGAAAGCATGATCAAAAAGGCCAGCCAGTTCAGGCGCTCCGGCCACGAATTCCGCCCGTAGAGGATCGGTTACAAGAGATCTCAGCAGAGGGATAAACAGGACTGAGTATCAAATCGCCGCGCGGATTGGTGACTAGGCCAATGATTGTCGCCGCGGGTACAGTCTCACCCATCGCGGCTCATCACCAACCCGACCTGCCTTGATTGAGCGACGAGCTGACCACTGCTATCCCACAGGCAACCCGTTTCGATCATCCTACCTTCACTCAAATCACTGGTTTGGAATTCAGCGAGCACCCAACCATCGGCTGGGCGCCGTCGAACGTGAATGGTGAGCTCAATCGTAGGAACCCAACCGACGTTACCGAGTTTGACAAAGGTCGATGGGGGAAAAGTGTCACTGAAGAGAAGGAGCGAGCGAACATCCACCGGGCGATGATCCTTGTGCCGAATCCATCCCGATAATTTGGGCACTTGATGCGGGCCAG
>CAJXDD010000159.1:0-6958 GCA_913052075.1 uncultured Gammaproteobacteria bacterium | reverse complement strand
AAACCGCCCATCTCCTCGGTAATCAGCCGGGCAAACTCAATGCACCGATAATCCCTGAAGGGCGCGCTGACCACCTGAAGCCCTATCGGCAAACCCTCGGCTGATAGGCTCGTCGGGAACACTGTGCTCGGCAAGTAGGCGTTCACAATCATTCCTGCCCACATCAATTGTTGAAAATAGGGTTGCTCTACGTTATCAACCAGCAGTGTGCGCTTAGAGAACGCTCGATGATCATGAGGGAATGCCGGGGTCGCCATCTGTGGGCAAATCAAAATATCCCAGTCCTCGAAGAAGGTGCTCCAAGCATGCCGCAACTTCTCACGACGCCTGTTCGCTCTGATCCATTCGCGATGGGAGAGCACCGCTGCTCTCGCATTAACTGCGTCCGTTGACTGATCACTAGAATCAAAAGACGCCGCACGTTCTATCGCCCTGCTAACCGCAGCATCATCCCAAGCCGCAGTCATAACTGAATTCAGCAAGGTTGAATAGTTATTCATCGCATGGGTGAGGTCAAAATCCGGTCGTGCATCAAATCCCACCTGCGCGCCCAGTCGCTCCAGCGTTTGTCCAACCTTCAGCGCACGGTCTTCCACTTCACGGGTAACCGGCGCGAGCACATCTGTTGCCCAGATGGCGACCCTATATTGACTGAGCTCCTTGATATCTGCTTCGGGCAGCGAAAGTGACCAACCCGTAGCTTCTCGCTCTGCAGGACCCGCCATAATCGAGAGCGCAATGGCTAAGTCCTCGGCACTTCTTGCGAGTGGACCGCAAACCGCTAGATCTGCCTCAGGCAGGCCTGAGACTAATTCATGTCCTTGCATGGGCACGATCCCGTAGGTTGGTTTGTGTCCATAAACACCACAAAAGTGTGCAGGGTTGCGGATGGACCCGCCAATATCTGACCCGGCCTCAAGGCCCGTTAAGCCTGCAGCCAACGCTGCCGCGCTGCCTCCCGATGACCCGCCGGGTGTTCTGTCCGTATCCCACGGATTACCCGTTACTCCATAGACCGGGTTATAGCTTTGAAAATCCGCCAAATCGACGGGCACATTGGTCTTGCCCAAAAAGTGCGCGCCCGCCCCCTTGAACCGACTGACCGCAAGCCCGTCTGTTGCTGATATGTTGTCCTTAAAGCTCAATTGTCCCCAGGTTGCCGGCGTGTCAGCCAGCACATAAGACTCTTTGATGGTCATCGGCAAACCGTGTAGCGGCCCCAAATCCTCACCCTTTGCTAGCGCTTGATCGGCATGGTCTGCGGCTGCAAGCGCAGCATCGAAGGTTCGAACGACTACTGCATTGATCTCGTTGTCGTAATGTTCGATGCGCTGGATGTAGAGTTCGGTTAACTCTCGTGAGCTAATTTCTTTTCGTTTGATTTTTCCAGCGAGCGATAACGCAGATTCATAAGCTAGCATGGTCGGCTCCCCCTTCCTCTCATTTTTCTTGGCGATGCCCCACTTTCTGTTAGCAGGAACCTACATTGGCTTTTTCGGCGAGGACACGCCTTCCCCATCGCGAGAATCGTCAAAAACTCGCCAACAGAATCGATAGACGCCCCCCATTAAAACCCAGCCTGCGCCGACTGAATGCGCTCGAGTGTTGACTCGTCCATCGACACAAACTCTTTGCTCCCAGGCAAGCGAACATAAACTGGATCAGCGCATTGACGAATGTCGTATCCCTCTTTCCGCAAATCTCCCTTAACCATTTTGAAGGTCCCGGTCACATCGATATCTTGCTGAATCCGCACAAAGAGCGGCACCGCATAGGTGGGTAGCTCAGCATCGGCAAAGCTGGCAAACGCATCGAGGTCAAACGATGACACGCCTTCCTTCAAGGTGACGGCAACCATACCCGCTCGACCGTCAGCGCCAGGCACCTCAACGCCGTACACGTTACAAAATTCGATTTGATCAAAACTATTCAGAATCTCGCCGACTTCGTTCGTGGAGACGTTTTCTGATTTCCATCGGAAGGTATCGCCGACCCGGTCCACGAACTGATAGTGGGGGTATCCCATCGTGAACCCAACATCAACGGTCTGCATCAAATCGCCAGTGTTAAACCATTTGTCGCCCGACTCAAGCGCGTCACGAATAATCTTCTTTTCGGTGGCTTCGACGTCGGTGTATCCCTCGAACACGGCCTCCTCGGTGATTTTTCCTAGCAGCAACCCGGGTTCACCTTCATTGACCGAAATACAACGCCCGCTCGAATCGCGAACGATTTCATCATTCAGTACATCGTATTTAACCAGCGCGACTTCGGCTGACGTCATTCCGACTGTGCAGTCTTTATTCATAAGATTGGCGAAGGCCACATTGCCTTCGGACGCACCATAGAATTCAACAATACGAGAGAGGCCAAATCGCTGTTTAAAGTTCATCCACACATCGGGACGCATGCCGTTGCCCATCATGGACCGAATCGGGTTATTGGCATCATCTGGCGCTTCTGGTGTATTAACCAAATACCGGCAAAGCTCTCCAATGTAGATGAGCAGCGTGCACCCTTGTTCACGGACTTCAGACAAGAAATTCGACGCAGAGAACTTTCGCCGCACAAACATACTCGCGCCTGAAGCAATCACTGCACCGACGCCGACCATCAAGCCTGTGCCGTGGTAGAGCGGCAAGCATATGTAAAGCCGGTCTTGTTCAGTTGCCTTAAAACCAGCAATGGCCGCCATGTCGGCACTAATCAGGTAACGACGGTTTGAAAGCACAGCGGCCTTAGGCAAGCCTGTCGTTCCAGAAGTAAAAATGTAGAACGCTGTCTCTCCGATGGTGGTTTCCACCGTGTCGGGAGGATTATCGCGAGACGCATCGTCGCTCGCGCTACCAAGGTCGATGGCCCAATTAAGTGACGGCGCGTTATCACCATCGGCAACGACGTAGTAGTCCTCACCCTCTGACAACGAGAGCTCCGCTTTGACCTCCTCCATGCGCGCTGCCACTTCAGCACCGAAGATGCACTTTTTAGAGTTAGTGACATTGACACAGTGGGCAAGCGGTCGACCGTTTAAATTGGTGTTGATTAGCCCGATGGTGACACCGAGCTTATTGAGGCCGATGAGTAGCGCCAAGAATTCGACGCGATTTTCCATAATCAGGCTGACAGTGTCGCCACGTTCAAGCCCTTGTCCTTTGAAATACTGAGCGTAGCGGTTGGCCTCTTCGTTGAGCTCAGACCAAGTGAGCGTTCGACTCTCAAAGACAATCGCCGGACGCTGCCCGAAACGCACGGCGTTCGCCTCAACTCTAGCCGAAAAACTATCAGTAACATCAGGCGCTCTCGGGACCATCCCTTTTTTCAACTTCAGTAGCGTTGGCATTTGCGCCAGCGTTCGAATGGTGTCTCCTAGGCCCATATCTCCACCCTCTTATCTCTTTATTTAAACGACTCTTGATGTTACTTGAGGGCCTGCCGAACGGGAACAGCTATGAAACAGGAGTGTCCAAAGGCAGGCGCTATGCGCAGGCGCTGAAAGAGACCTCGCGATCTCAAAACGATCGCCCGGTTTGAGACTGCATGTGGGGTGTTGGAAGCATGTCCTCTGGCACCTCTGGATCCCGTATCAATGCCCCGGCTTTTAACCGAAGTGGCATCACCCCAGCCCAAACGGGCGCGTCCATATCCTCGTCTTCATCGTCAGGAGGGCCCATGGAAATTTTCGCCGATGCGCTTTCGATTTCCACCTGGATTACACCCGTCATCAAGATTTCTTTTTCGTGAGACGGACGGACTTCCTCGCTCCGCCCTGGCATCAAATGCTCACTAATGACTGACAGGGCGTGGACTCGCTCATCACCCTCAATAAGGGTGGCGGTACCGTGGACCGTCACCGACCGATAATTCATCGACGAATTAAAGAGGGATCTCGCGTAGACAATGCCATCGAGCAAGGTGACATTGAGGCAGACGCTGGGCCCCGCCTCCAGCATGCGGATCACACGGGCTTTACGGGCCCCATGGAGGTAGAGTCGATTGCCATCTCGACCATAGATCATCGGCACGACAACGGGCTTACCCTCTTGCACAAATGCGACCTGCGCAACCAGCCCGGCATCTAAAATCGCATGGACGGATTCTTCGTCATACCGCGCCTTCTCGCTCAATTGCCTCACCCGATTAGTTGGAGAAATCTCAAACGTCATGGCTTGTCCTCTTTTTCTTCCTTTGTACTGCTTATCAACCCGCTTCGCCAGCTGATGACATGCTCAGCCCTTGCTCGCGCTACGCAACACGAGCGCCTCCTTCGAGTAAGCCAGCCACCCGAGGCCGCACGGACACGGATTGCCAATTTCTGGTAGCCTTCGCCCATTCATGACGCCACAGAGGGGAAGTATTTCATGCCAGTTATCGAAAATAGTGAATTTGCGGGCAAAGTCGCAGTAATTACAGGGGCCGGGGGAGGCCTAGGACGAGCGCATGCGATTGAGTATGCCAAGCGCGGAGCCAAAGTCGTCATCAATGACTTGGGCGGCGGCGTTGATGGTAGCGGCGCTGGTGATGCGGCCGATGCGGTTGTCGAGGAACTGAAAGCGCTTGGCGCCGAGGCAGTCGCTAACAAAGCCTCTGTATCAGACCCTGAGGGTGCAGCGAGCATAGTTCAAACCGCCATAGATGCGTTTGGTCGAATCGATATTCTTGTGAACAACGCGGGCATCCTGCGAGATAAATCATTTAAGAAAATGGCACTGGAGGATTGGGACATTGTGCTCAAAGTCCACCTCTCCGGCTCTGCCTATGTGACACACGCGGCCTGGCCCCATATGAATGCGCAAGGTTATGGCCGGATTGTGCTCACCAGCTCAAGCTCAGGCATCTACGGCAACTTCGGCCAAACCAACTATGGCGCCGCCAAAATGGGCATGCTGGGGATGATGAATGTACTGGCGCTGGAGGGAGCCAAAAACAATGTACGAGTGAATACGCTTGCCCCCGCCGCGGCCACCCGCATGATTGCTACGATCCCAGGGCGTGAGATCGACCCAAGCAACCCACCCGCCGAATCAGCGCCCAGCCTCGTCAGCCCAGCGGTGCTTTACATGACAAGCGAAGACGCCCCGAATGGTGCGGTCATCAATGCAGGCGGCGGCAAGTTCTATCGAGCACAAGTCTACGTCAACGATTCCGTGGACTTGGGTGTCGATGCAACGTTCGAATCACTGATGGCGGAAAGCGACCGTTTGCTCGATATGACGGGCGCTGTGCCTCGCGGCGGAATGCTCTAAGGGACCTTAGTTTTCGGCATGCGGCTCGACCTCAATGAGCCGCGTGCCCCCTTCAACCAAGTCCCCCTGTTTGCAATTCACTTCAACGACTTGTCCTGCCCATGTAGCGCGGACTGAGTGCTCCATTTTCATCGCCTCAAGCACCACCAGCACATCGCCTGCTTCAACCGAATCACCGGCCGCAACGTTAACCTTCACCACCCGGCCAGTCATTGGCGCGGTTTGATCGGAACGCGCCTGCGTTTGCTTTCCTCTCGCGGCACCAGGGTGCTGCCGCGTGTATTCAAGCCTCAGCACTTGATTAGCCGATGACGTGGGCGTCGCGAATAACCATACCGTGTGGTCGCGCTGAGATGCCTCGATTCGCCAGCGACCCATTGCCCCGTCACACAGCAGAGCGTCACCAAACGCCTCGACTTTCATCTTGAAGCCGAGGACATCAGCGGTAGCTGCTCCGCCGTGGCGAGCAGGTAGCGTTTCACCCCGTATCGAGCGCCGTCTGCCGCCCCAGACCACGTCCTGCAACACGTCGCTCACAGCGTTGATGCGAAAGCCGTCTCGCACATCCCAGGGCAAGCTTGGGATTGAGCCAGCCAAGTCTGGACGCCTTCCCAGTGACTCCCAGAGCCAAATCATGGCAAGGGAAAAAGCCTCCATTGAGTCAACATTAGCTCGCGGCAGTTCGGCTAAGAGTCCCGTTTGCAATGGTCCTTTTTGAAAATTGGTGGAAGCAACGATGCGTTCTAGCAATTCAAGGTTGGTCGCGACGCCTGCGACCTGCACCTCGCGCAACGCATCTAACATCGTGTAGCAAGCAGCTTCACGGTCACTACCTTGAGCAATAATCTTTGCGATCATGGGGTCAAAGTGAACGCTCACCTCGTCTCCTTCGATCACGCCTGAATCGATCCGCACCCGCGCTGACTCAGCAGGAAACCGGAGCCGTTCAATGCGTCCCGTTGAAGGAAGATAGTCATTATCAGGGTCTTCTGCGTACAGCCGAACTTCGATGGCATGCCCGGCGCAATTCAATGCCTCTTGGCTAATCGGTAAGGATTCACCCGATGCGATGGCAAGCTGCCACTCGACTAAATCAACGCCAGCGACCCATTCAGTCACCGGGTGCTCCACCTGCAGCCTAGTGTTCATTTCCATGAAATAAAACGCGTGATCCTCGCCAACCAAAAACTCGACCGTACCCGCACCGACATAGTCGATCGCCTGCGCCGCTGCGATCGCAGCATCGCGCATGGCGCTGCGCGTGGATTCGGGAAGATCTGGGGCTGGCGCCTCTTCCACCACTTTTTGATACCGACGCTGGACGCTGCAATCTCGATCAAACAGCGCGACACCGTGCCCTTGCTGGTCAAAGAACACTTGAACCTCTACATGACGAGGCCGCTCAAGTAGTTTTTCGACAAGCATCAAGTCATCACCGAAGCTCGCCCGAGCCTCGCGCTGCGCGGATGCAAACGCCTCCTCAAACTCACCATCGCTTCTAACTTCACGCATGCCTTTACCGCCACCGCCGGCTGCTGCTTTAAGCAGCACGGGGTAGCCTATTGATGATGCAACCTCGCGCAGTCGGTCTATATCTGTCTCGGTGCCGTACTCTCCTGGCAGAAGCGGCACATCGGCCGACCGCATCAGATCCTTCGCCACCGCTTTCGATCCCATTGCCTCGATCGCGCTTGCGGGTGGCCCAACAAAGATTA
>CAJXDD010000158.1:0-6962 GCA_913052075.1 uncultured Gammaproteobacteria bacterium | reverse complement strand
TGTGGGCAGGGACACTGGCAGACCGGTGGGACAGAAAGCGGCTCATGACCTTCTCTCATAGCGTAGCAGGTGCGACCTTAGTTGCACTTGGTGTCGCGAACGCCGTTGGCTTATTGCAACCTATAATGATGTATGTCGGCATCGCGATGCTTGCCGGGGTTCAGACGCTCGCAGGACCGGCTCGGTCTGCCCTACTCCCCATCATTGTTCCAAAGAAAGACCTCATGTCAGCGGTATCGACCGACACCGCATTTTCAAACGCCGCCGCTATTTTGGGGCCATTATTGTTTGCTGGGGTTGCGCTCTCTGCCGGTCTGACCACAGTCTTTTTGCTCGCAGGGTTAATCGCGCTGACGGCGGGATTACTACCACTTTTTATCAGCGCGCGAGGTCAGGTTGAATCGGAGGGCAATGAACCAAAGCCCACCCAAGTCCAGCAAACCCTGGATGGGTTTCGCTATGTCTCGAAACATCCGATTTTGCCAGGCTTATTTTTACTCGATGCGGGGATCACCACAGCCTCGTTCTACCGAGAGATATTGCCTGTGCTTGCTCTCGGACTATTTGCCGGCGGCGCTGGCGTCACAGGCCTGCTCGGCACAGCAAACTCGCTAGGTGCCATCGCTGGCGCTTACTTTGCGCTCGCGCTCGTGGGCTTTCGCGCGAAGGGGATGCTGGTGCTTTATGCCTCCTTCGCCTACGGATTCATTCTCTTTGGATTCGGTCTCGCTAATTCGCTCTGGCTTGGTATCTTGATGATCGCACTGCTCGGCGCAGCAGACGCCGTAACCGTCGCAGTAAGGCAGACGACGATCATGCTAACCACGCCAGATGACATGCGCGGCCGAGCGTTCGCACTGATGTATCTAGCGGCACAAACCGCTAACAATGTGGGCACCATTTGGGTCGGTTTTTGGGCGGGCGCGATTGGCGCAAGCAACACGATGGTACTAGGTGGTTTTATTTCTATTGCAGCGACCGCTTTGATTGGTGTGCTGTGGCGACCGATCCGAGATTTCCGCTCAGATCACTGACGACATCACTTGAGACTCTTCGGCTGAGATTTGTCTGGCAGCCCATCTTGAATCGACGATACGGAGCCACCACTCGAAAGCGCGTTCGGCATCCTCTGATGCTAGGAGCCGCCGTCTGTCGGAGACGATACTCTGTATTGGCCAACTTGAGAAAGCCAAGGAAGTACTGAAATCTGGCCCGAATACAAGACTTTAAAACCTAAACAAAAAGGCAACACCACTCTTGCGAGCAAAAATGGCGCCCGGTCATTGAGCGCTGACTACGGCTCCTGATTGAACCGTATCACCCGCATTCAACCAAATCGGAGATGACCAGCCCCGTTCCTGCTCTGTGGCAGGCACGTCGGCAGGCAAATCCTCGTTTGCGCTATTAGCAAGCAGGGTTGTCCAACGACAAGTGGGGTTCTCCAGCACACGAACATAATAAAAAGCGTTCTGCTCGGGGGAGAAATCTGGATCGGTGAACGTCTGTTGCAGCTGCGCTGCACCCTCGTCTCCCTTCAGTTCACAACTCTCGATATCTACCGAAGCCGTTGTAGCGGGACATCTGCCATCAGCATTAGGCAACCGACCACTTGAGCAAACGACGTCCCGAACGCGCTGGTGCTGCTCACCGTCCTCGACCCACCCCTTGATTACCTGGATGCGGTCGAGCGGTGCCCCATTGGGATCTTGGGACGCCCACACCCAGAATCTCGGCGAGACGCTCACTCCAAGGTCTGCTCCCATGGGAACCCCTTGTTTGTAGGCGAGGGCAATAGCGTTATCCCGCTCGCCAATATCCTCTGGTAGGTCACCAGCGAAAAACCGAATTCGCAGACGCGAGCCACTGGTGGCAAATGTCTCTCGACGTTGCAGCGCATCAAATATCTCGTCTCGCGTGTTGGCCTTCGCCCATACTCCAGCAAGACCTCCCGGTAAGAACCGGCGAATAGGGCCAGCTACTGGATGATCGGCTTCAAGCAGACGGTTAACCGCAAAACCAATGCCTTCAGCAGGTTTAAATCTCGCGGGAATCCCTGATCGCGTGTTACCAGGATCTGATGTATGAGTATCGGTCGACCCGATGACGCCCAACTTGTAAGGATTCAGCGCTCGCTCCTCTTCCAACGACAGGCCATCTAACAAGATATTGCGCAAAAAAGAGCGGTCAGTGGCGCATCGTAGGTCACCTTCAGCCTCGCAAGCCTCGAACATATTGCCAAACCCACAGTCTTCATCGGTTGCACCAATGCTGAGGTGACACTCTGACGTGCCTTTTTGCTGAGTTAGCTCAAAAAGACGTTCGATGCGGACCCGTTTTTCGAGATCTTCATTGGTAAAGGCGCTGCCATCTTCATCGGCCCTGGAGAACATGAGTCCCCAGGAGTAATTGGTGTTATGCGGGATCGTCAGGACCTCACAGGGTGCTTCGCAAGCTGCATCGAGCTGGTCGAAAAATTCTTTCTGATTACTAACATCAATCGCCGAGATAGCATGTGAGGTCACTTCTTCGCCGCGGAAGATAACATTGCGGTGAAGCATCCCCATCTCCGGGAGCAGCGATGAGAATTCGTAGCCAATCAAGGCGGTGAAACGACCAGGTGCATTGTGGGCGTTGGCAACCGCTTGGACACGCTGCCAGGTATCGACTTCATTGGCTTTGCAACGCGCATCATCACCACAAATATCAGAAACCCTTGGTTGTGGCCGAACGCCTGCGGTGGCGAAAGCCTGATCCAACATGGTGGCAAGATCAAAGTCGCCCGATCTTACATCCTGGCACCGCTCAACCGAAAATTCTGGGGACTCGGGCATCATGGTGCAGGGAAGGTGCATCTCAAAGCCCTCGGCGTGATCCGTTAACGCAACAAAATCGAGCGGCGTCTGTAACTGGGCTTCCTCACCTGTTTGCAGCGTTACCTTTTCGCCTTTGGCAAATCGATACGCCGCATTGGGCCCAAGTCGGTTTTCACCAGCGTAAGCGTCAATGGACCAACTCGTGTGCACGTGGAGATCACCAAATAGCGCTGTGTGGAGCGGGAATTGTTCGACGGTCTCAGGCTCGATAGAAACCGGACTTTCAGGTGGGGCCGAGATATGACTTTCTGGCACTACATCAGAGTCTGAACACCCAGCGCCAACGATTATGAAGCCAATCACCATCAGTCCAGCAAATATTCGCATGTCTAACTCCCACACATAGCCCTTATAACCATCCACTTAGAACCGTCCACTTATAACTATCCACGGTTTCACTTACGCCGAATGAGACGCCCAACTCATTCCTCCTCACGCGTCAATCATCAGCGATTTGAGATCAGGACTTTAGAAATGAAGGCATCAGGTAAGCCTCCAAGACACCCAATGGCCCGAGCACCTTATCGACCTTGGCTCTGTCTTCCGCGCCCAACGATTCAATTTCACTTTTAATGTGGCATCTGGAAACTTCGCTGTATTTGAGCGACCTCATTTTGACTGGGCCCTGGCCGAGATCGACTTCACACCACTTTTCATTCGCCGCAAGCGCCTCACCAGAGACTCGAAGAAATTGATGATAGGTTTCGCGCATGTGGTCAAAGAATGGATTCAGCGTCTCTGGCAAACGATCATCCGAGAGATAATCCGCATCATCTGTGCGTGACTCAAAGACTCTGCTCATATACCCCAGCATTTCAGGGGCACACTGATCAATCCAGCTCCGGGGTTCTGGGTCTGCCTCAACGTGGGCTTTGAATAGCCCAGCAAACGTAAAGTCACCCAAGCAAGCGCGCTCGCCAATAAGAAACCGGTGCTGACCGTAATGCGTTGCCGCTACTTTCATGAGCGCTTCGAAATCGGCGCGTACCGCGCTCGCTTGGTCTGGCCCGCAGCCACGATTCGCACAAGCTCTCAGACCGAAGTTGTCACGGACCTCGATAATCACTGAGGCCGCCATTTCCTCTTCCTCTGAGCTCAGCCCCTCGTGCATAAATTTGCCGATACGGTTGGCATAAAACCCTTTGGCAACATGATCGACATTATGGGGATAGCACCACCGGCTGCTAATCGCGTAACGACCGAACCATTCATCCGCCCAATCCTCCAACAGATGGGACGCAACCCTTTGTACCGGCGTCAATGGGACTATCGCTCGATCCGGAAATTTCGCATTCAGCATTAATCCAATCGGCGTCGTGTCATGAATGAACCAGCCTTCCGGCGTTTGAAGGCCCGGGATGAAGTGCGTGCCAAGACGGCCTTCGACGGTAGGTCCGGTCTCCTCGGACTTCAACCTAAATTCGTAGTCGACGTCCAGGTAATTCAGCATCGCCTCGAGCTTTCGAGTAAAGAGACTGTGCTCACCACCCCAGAGCGTGTACTTACCATCAAACATTTCACTTCTCCCGATATTTAGATGTCTAGACGACGCCTACCGACCCCTTTGCTGCCGATGAAGCGGCATAAGCCCTGATTAGTATCGGCGAGCACAAAAGCCTTCAATCCTGAGTCTCGGTAAGACTGATATCCAGCTACTCTGGGGGCCGATTGCCTATGACATGGTGATCGAGTCTCACGATGCAGCCACGAATTCAGTACTCCACCCTTTCCGCTAATCCCGATTGCTGCAATCGCCAAAGCAACACGTCGAGCCTGTCCTGGCCAAAAAATGGCTCGCCCTCAAAGGCGCATGTCGGCACGCCCCAATGACCAGCCGAATGATGATCGGCCTGGTTTTTTACAATTTCAGCCTCTAGCCGATCAGTCTCCGACTGAAGCCGCTCTTCCATCGCTGAGAGATCGAGACCTGCTCGCGCTGCAGCTTTCATCAGGTGATCACCCTGATCCCAGTCCTTTGTTCCACCCCAAATCAATGAGGAGACCTCATCCGCAAATGCGATGCCGGCACCCATTTCCTCAGCTAACACTCCAAGCCACGACAAAAGATGAATATAAGGTTGTTCGGGTGCCGTGTGCCTGCGCCCGTCTTCGTCCACTAGTTGAATGACGGGATCAGGCTTGGGAAAGACAAAGGGAAGATTGAGGAATTCAGCGACTCGGCGCACGTCTTTGCCAAAATAGGAGAACCACTGAGGCTGGACTTGATCAAAGAACTCAGGCGTTCTAATCGCAATGGGATAAACCACTCTAAGATTCACCTTAAGCAAGTAGCGCTCTTGCCATTCGCGCAAGCGCGGCGTCGCAAGATAGGACCAGGGACTGCGAAAAGACCAAAAAACGTCAATCTCTAATTGCTCAGCCATGTTGCTCTTACTCCGATTTCTGCATCTGCGGCTTTACTGCTAGCACCCTAGCTGAAGAAGTTTAGGTGCATCACACACATGCGATCGCTACCTGCGCTTATTGCTACCTTTTTCATTGGCCTTTTATTGGGTTTTTATTGGCCTCGGCCTCTAGCCAGGGATTACGATCCTTGATCTAGCCTCAATAACAAACCTTGCCTACGCGCGCTGCAGTATCACGTTTACTTCCTGTTTTTGCTTCGCCTGCTCGATCGTCCCTAGCGCACAGCGGGGCGCAGAAAGTAATGAACGACATTAATTAAGTGAAATACACGTGTCAATCAAACAAAACGCTATCCGTCCCTAGGAGATCGCATTGCCCCCACTGCGGCGAGTCCAAGAAGCAGCACATCCCACCGGATTTTCGCCAATCGCCCAGGTTACGTTGCATTCGATTAAAAAAAATGGCTTGCTGACCCCAATGTTTTTAGCGAACGCTAGGTTAAGGAGCAGCCCATGATCAAACTGTACGGCTTAAAAATGAGCAACTACTACAGTCTCACCAAAGCATTATTGATAGAGAAGGAACTAGCATTTGAGGAGATCAAGGCGCCGCCCTCGCAGTCTGAAGATTACCTCGCCCGTTCTCCCATGGGAAAGATGCCCTCCATTGAAGTCGATGGTCAGTTTCTGTCGGAGTCTATCGCCATCTTTAACTACCTAGAGCAGCTATCGCCTGGCCTGTTACCAAGCGACCCTTTCTCTGCCGCTAAAGCCATGGAACTCGCTTGCCACCTCAAACTCGATGTTGAACTTGTGGCAAGACGATGCTTACCCGAGGCACTGTTTAATCAGCCCGTTAGCGATGAGACAAAAAGTGAGGTCAGGAGAGATCTCGCGAAAGGGATTAAAGCTGTCGAAAGACTCATGATATGTGACCCATATGCCTGCGGTAGCGAGCTGACCATCGCCGATTTCTATGCGCACTATTGCCTCGGGCCAGCGGCAGGGATGGCGAGGGTCGCTGGGGTTGACCTCTTAAGTGACAGCCCAATGCTGGTCGAACTTTTGGGGCGTACGGCAGCGCATCCAAGCATCGAGCGGGTTACACAGGAAGCAGCTAAGAAGTAGAGAACACGCTCGCCCGGTGCGGGTTGTGTTCTACTCATGCTAAGCCGCGAATGCTTTGGATAGCTAGCTGGACAATAGGCATAGTCGTCACGACCAGCTGCTAGGGCCCGAGCGTTTGACTCGCAATCGCTTTCCTTGTTTTCAGCCGAGTTGGACTTTTCGTCCTATGGCTTAGCTGTCAGCTTTCGAATTCCGGCGGGTAATCATGGCCTGACAGTGTTTGTCGTTGTTTTTGCAGACCACTTTTGTCGGTTCTCAACTTTGAAAGACTTTTGTTGCCCCGAAGAGTAAAACCAGTATCCATGGAAGACACCCCTAATAATCTCGCTACGCTGTCGCCTGCCGCCGAGGCGTACCTTTGGGGTTACCCCCTCGTGGCGACCCACCGAACACGTCTTCATCTTTGTTCACGGCACCGATCTGGCGAGCTTAATCATGTGGCGGAGCTAGCGACACCGGCAGATAAAGCGATCGTCGCGCCGAACAACGACACGCTGTACACCTCAGGCTGGTATGACCTTCGGCATGGCAATCTTGTCATCGACGTGCCGCCCATGGACAAACCCGATCGTTACTGGAATGTCATGATTGCTGA
>CAJXDD010000157.1:0-6992 GCA_913052075.1 uncultured Gammaproteobacteria bacterium | reverse complement strand
TCGCTGAGACTGCATCAACTACGCCGACATAAAAGAAGACAAAAAAGGCGATAAAGATAGGTTCGGCCATGCTGTATACCCCGCCGCGATTCATCAGCGCAGCAAGCCCCTCCGTCTGCTCGATCTGAGGAGCCATCGCGTCGAGACTAAAGCCACTACGCACCGCTGCACCCAATTCAAAGACGGAGTAAGGCTGCATTAGCACGGCAAGCAGAGCAGCTGCGAATATCGAAACGAGCAACGTGGGCAATGCAGGCTGTCGCATTAAACTTCCAGCCAGAACGACCACAGGCGGCAACAGTAAGAGCCAGCTGAACTCAAACAACCCCGAGATACCTGCCAATAGTTGATCAATTTCTACTTGCTCTGGGGCCGCCGCCAGCTCAGTCGCCATTCCAAGATAGGTGAAGACACAAGCGGCAATAATCGCTGAAGGAACAGTGGTGTAAAGCATCGACTGAATATGCCCATACAAATCTACGTCACAAGCGATGGCCGCTAAATTGGTCGTGTCAGATAGCGGCGACAGTTTGTCCCCAAAATAGGCACCACCAATAATCGCACCTGCGGTCACACCGAGATCTGCGTTCATTGCACTAGCAATACTAATCAGTACCACACCAATGGTTCCCGCTGACCCGTAGCTGGTACCTGTCAAACTAGAAAACACGACAGGAATCAAGAACGCAACCAAGTAGAAGGTCTCGGGGTTCACCAGGGTCAAGCCATAGTAAACCAGCATGGGAATCGTACCCGATAACATCCAAGTCCCAATCAGCACACCGATGAACAAAAGTATGAAGAACGCGGGCATGGCCGCATCCATCCTCGCCATCACGGACTGCTGCATTCTCTCCCAACTCACACCAGCGAGTCTTAACACCACGATCGCAAACACAGCGGACGTCACGAACACCAACTCTAGGGAAATCTGGCTCTGCTCAAAGAGCAATGGGGGTACAACTAACCCGCCTAAGATCATGACCAGGAGCCCAAGTACAGGAAGAAGGACCACTGTGAAACCCGGCGTCACGTCTGAGGATGCCTCTGCTAGTCTAGATTCTTCTCGCATCGGGACTAATGCCCTGCAGGCTGTAAAACATGAATTTTGAAAACGGGAATCGCTCGAGGATGAGCAGATTCAACATAGGCTTTGAATTGTTCGGACACTGTGACTTGATAAGCGATCCTGCTCGCCGCTTCCTCAGTGGCACACTCTTCTACATTTGCCATAAAAGTGCCGCTCGCCAGTTCGATCTTAATCTCGGGAGTCGCACGAAGGTTGTGCACCCACGCGGGATCTTTTTTAGAGCCAGCAAACGATGCAAACAAGATCCGCTCATCGTCCGATTCTGTTAGCACCAGTGGAATCAACCTGACGGCTCCCGACTTAGCGCCCACCGTATGAAGAATCACCATAGGATGCCCTGCGAACATGGCCACTTTTCCACCGTTCGCTCGAAACTCCTGGATGATTTGCTCATTAAACGCCTGCATATCCATGCGCGACCCCTTAATCCTAATTCTGATTAGTCGTCGATAGACCAAGATGGCCGATCCACCGCCGGATCGCAAGCAGCGTTTAACTAGGTGTGCGTATTGGAACACTGTGCCATCATCACGGTGTCAGGAGAGGAGATCTTGCGTGTTAGAGGGGAAAAAAATCATTGTGACAGGCTGTGGCAGAGGCATGGGGGAAGCAACTTTTCTTGCTTACGTTAGGGCCGGAGCGAAAGTGGTGGGCATGGATATTGATCGAGAGACCGGTCAACAGGCTGCGGATGCTGCCTGCGCACTCGACGCGCACGCCGCAACCTTTATCCCAGTCGACGTTGCCGATGCAGACTCGGTTAATTCAGCATTTGATGAAGCCGTTGAATGGCTCTGCGGCGAGCTCCATGTTCTCGCCCATCCAGCCGCTATCCAAGCTGCCTCGAACCCGGCTTCTGTAAGCGCGAGCGAGTGGGATCGAATGTTTGCGGTCAATGTTCGAGGCACGATGCTGACGAACCAAGCCGCGCATCGCCATATGAAAGTCGGTGGTGGAGGTTCGATTATCAATTTTGGATCGATATCAGGTCAGCGTTCAGAGCCAGGCGCGGTGGCCTACTCAGCAGCCAAGGGAGCCGTTCACTCCTGGACGCGTTCAGCCGCGGGGGCTTGGGGAAAGGATGGCGTCAGAGTCAATGCCATCTTGCCCGCCATTGCGACCCCGATGTACCACGAGGCCATGTCGAGAATGAATCCGAGCGAAGAAACGGCGTCGTTTTGGATGAATCATCAATCTATTGCGCTCGGGCAGACCTACGGCGATGCTGCCAAGGATTTAGCACCCGTAATGGTGTTCTTCGCGTCTGACGATTCTGGTTTTATCACTGGACAACTGATTCCGGTTGACGGCGGACAGACAACCACTCGGTAGTGCCCCAAGCAACAGACCCTATACCGAGCACTAGCTCGTGCTCGTGGGCTTGGTCGCCGCCGCTTACATTGGAGACCCCCTATTGGCTGAACTGAATCGCTATCAGGAGTTCAAACGACTTGCACTGCTTGCGGGACCGCTCATGACAGCTCAGCTCGCCCAGATGGGAATGGGAGTGACCGATGCCGTCATGGCGGGCCATTATGGAGCCGTCGATCTGGCGGGTGTCGCCCTTGCTGGTAGCTTGATGTGGCCTGTCATGATGTTGTTTATGGGTTGCCTTCAAGCGCTCACACCCACCATCTCGCAGCTCAATGGCGAGCAAAACTATCCAGAGATTGGCGAGACCGTCCGGCAAGGGATCTGGCTTGCCCTGATCGCTGGACTCTTGGCGATGATCACGTTACGTAGCATCGGCCCGGTTTATGCGCTGCTCGATGTCGATCCTCCCGCAGCGGCGATTTCAGTGGCCTACCTCGACTACAGCTCGCTAGGTATTCCAGCGCTGATGATTTTTTTCTCCTTGCGATGCCTCGCCGACGGGATGAGCTTTACTCGGCCGGCAATGATCATTGCGGTAACCGCTTTACTTCTCAAAATTCCGCTGAATTATTTCTTCATCTATGGGATGGGTGATTTTGAGGGTCAGGGTGGCGTCGGCGCAGGTATGGCACAAGCCATCATCATGTGGTTTCAGCTTGGTCTGATCATCATCGTCGTCACACGCAAGCGATTTAACTCAACCGGCTGGCGAACAAGATGGTCGGCCCCAGATCCTACTCGTTTATCCAAACTGCTTCGCATTGGCATGCCTATCGGAGCAACGATATTTGCCGAGATGGGGCTCTTTTCATTCACAACGCTCTTACTCGGCCGGTTTGGGTCCGAGGTCGTCGCTGCCCACAACATCTCGATGAACATCAACGGCGTGCTGTTTATGCCCCCCATGGCACTTGGCATGGCCGCGACCATTCGCATTGGCTACCGAATCGGTCAAGGCGAGCTGCTCGATGCGAGAGAAACTGCGCTCATTGCCATGGGAGGAACGCTCCTCATCGCGCTGATTGGTGCTGCCATGATTTTTGTCCTGAACCATCAGCTCGTCGCGCTCTACACAACAGAGACCACCGTCGCGACACTTGCAGCCGAACTATTGCTATTTGTCGCGTTTTTTCTGCTCTTCGATGCTGCTCAATCTACTGCAGCCGGTGTGCTTCGGGGATACAAAGACACTCAGATCCCCATGCGCATCGCATTACTGAGTTACTGGGTGATTGGGTTACCTGTGGGCTGCTCGCTGGGCTACGGATGGTTTTTCCCACCCATGGAGGTCTATGGGTTTTGGATTGGTTTGGCGGCGGGCGTCGGTTCGGCCGCCATCTTACTTAGCCTGCGGCTGCACCACGTATCGCGAAATAAGGAGTTAATCCTGGCACTGACGCGTTAACGATCCGCTTCGTCTAACCGCCATCGTTCAAAGTCCCTGAGCCACAGTCGCCCTCCTGACTTGGGCGCGCCATCAAAGCTCTCGTACCCCAATAGACGCTTCACCCGATTTGAGCGTCCACGCACGAGATCAGCCGGATACTCCAGCGTGATGGCCTCTTCCGGCGTTAGCCAACCCACCACGACACTTAGGTGCAGCGCCCATCGCAGTTGATCGGCCGTTTCGTTAGCGCCGCCGCCATGCAGCATCGATCCGGTATACAGCAACGCATCGCCGGCCTTGAAGTGCCCGGCGACGACCTCATTAGGGACAGGTCGCCTTCTGTAATCCGCCCAACGGTGGCTGCCCGGCACGATCCGTGTAGATCCCAATGCTGGCCAGACATCGTCTAACGCGATCATCATGGATACCGTAAGTTCAGGGCTGTTCGGCCAAAACGCCGATTGCACATTGGCCCAATTGTCACCGTCTCGGTGCAGGGTTTGAGCAGGCTCTCCAGGGCCGATAATCATGGCCTGACAAGTATTGAGCCAATACCCTTTGCCACTGTCTGCCAGTAGTGCATCGGCGACCGTGCCAAATAAAGGATCCTCCAACAGATCAAAGAAATACTCCGTGTTCCTCCCCAACCCCGTGAAACGCGTTGTCCGATCGCCATGAAAACCCTGCCAGAAGGACGATTGATCCGAACTGCCAGACAAGTGCTTGCTCGCTCGCGCTTTGATCGTTTCTGAGATGCCCGCGAGTGCCGCATCCGACAAAAAGTCCTCGATGAAAAACGCGCCGCCCGTGGTAATCGCATTGATCCAGTCGGTAGGGTCTGCATGCCGATGGCTGGTCACCAGGTTCGAATATCCCCGCATGGACTAATACTCCGAAAGCCGTTTGATCATGACTTCGCTCCGGCTTACTCGGTTGAGACGCCAGGCTGCCACCAAGGCCACCACGAGCAGCCCAGCCCCGAGGCCCACAAAAAATCCAGGCAACCCTAGGTCAAACCCCACAATCCCTCGGCCCAGCAAATACCCCGCCGGCAGCGCGACCAGCCAATAAGCTGAAATCGACAACCACATTGGAAATTGCGTGTCCTTGTATCCCCGTAACGCGCCGATGATCGCCGCTTGCAAGCAATCAAATAGTTGATAGGCAGCAACGACGACCAAGACTTTTGCCGTCAGCACCACGACCGCTTGGTCCTGAGTATAAATCAAAGGAAGTTGGTTTCGCCCCATGAGCAAGATCAAGCTGGCGAGCACGGCATATCCTAGTGCCAGTTGAATGGCTAGTTTTGCCACAGCCCTTGCACCCGCATAGTCGCCAGCGCCCACGTAATTACCAACTCGGATACTAGCTGCGCTGCCAAGCGCCATCGGGAACACGAAGGTGAACCAATTTAAGTTGCCCGCGACACTGTTCGCGGCGATGGCCACTACCCCCAGTGCCCCTACCAGTAAACTGATCACTGAGAACACCATCATTTCTAGAAGGTGCGTCAGCCCGATAGGCAATCCAATGCTAATGATTCGGTAGGTTTCTCTTGGATCAAAGCCCCTAAATCCCTCCTTAAGGCGAATGCGTCGAAGCCAAGGCCTCGACAAAAAGGGAAGGACGAGCGCCAACTCAAACCACATAGTCAGGGCGGTTGCCCAGCCACAGCCCTCTCCCCCGAGCTCAGGTAATCCGCCCACGCCGTAAATCAGCAAGTAATTCAAAATGGCGTTTACCACTAAAGCAATCGACGCGATCACCAAAGGAATCGTGGTGTGTCCTAGCCCCTCGAAGGTATAGCGAATCGTGACATAGAGCAGGACCGCGGGCAGCCCCCAGGCAGCTCCTTGCAAGTACCGTCTCGCAACATCAACCGCCTCGAGATCGATTTCAAACAACCCAAACAGTCGATGTGCTTGGGTGACCGCTGACGCCAGTACAATGCCCAGAATCGCCGCTAGTAGCAGCGCTTGCTGGACAACTGGGCCGCTCAAATGGGGTTCGTTCGCTCCATCATTCTGGGCAACAATTGGGGTGACTGCCATCAGCACACCAGCGAACAACATAAAGAGCGGCCAGAGGACGACACCACCCAATGCCACCCCTGCGAGGTCCACCGAGCTATAGTGCCCGGACATCGCGGTATCGACGAAACCCATCCCCATGATGCAAAGCTGGGTGCCCATCATGGGCAGCATCAGACGAACCAGAGTCTTTAGCTCTCCAGGCCGCACATTCGGCTCCTTGTATTAAATCGAGGGAGTTGGATGAGTCTTTCCGTGCTTACTCTGTAGAAAGTCTTAGCCCTGCCCGCCTGCCATGAAAATTCTGTTAGATTGTTGGCTCACTTGAGCGAGCATTGTGACATGTCCGGCCCTCTTGAAGGCATAAAAATACTGGACCTCACGACGGTCATCTCTGGCCCATCAGCCACGATGTTGCTGGCGGATCAAGGCGCCGACGTCATCAAAATTGAATCCATGCACCGTCCTGACCATGCACGGGGCGCGGGCAACGCCAATCAGTCCATTACCTCCGTATTCCTTAACAACAACCGGAATAAGCGAGCACTTGCTTTGGATCTAAAAACCCCAGAGGGGGTTGAGGTTTTCTTCAAGCTTGCGGCAACGGCCGATGTTGTTATTCAAAATTTTAGACCTGGCGTGGTCGATCGCTTGGGGATTGGCGAGGGGGCTCTTCGCTCGCGGTATCCGGGCTTGATTTACGTGTCCATCTCGGGCTTTGGCGACCAAGGCCCCCTGTCACATAAACCAGTTTACGATCCGATCATTCAAGCGATCAGTGGGCTGACCACCGTCCAAGCAGGGTCCGATACCGAGCGACCCCGACTCATTCGAACCATTGTGCCAGACAAGCTCACGGGCATTGTTGCAGCGCAAGCGATTAGCAGTGCGCTGGTGCAGAAACTTCGTACTGGCGAGGGACAACACGTTAAGTTATCTATGCTAGACGCCGTGATTAATTTTCTTTGGTCATCGGACATGGGCAGCCAAACCTTTGTTGGCCGAGAGGTCGAGATAGCTCGAGCAGCCACCTTCATCGACCTCATCTACGAGACAACCACCGACTACATTTCGGTGTCAGCCATGACCAATCAGCAGTGGCAATCGCTCG
>CAJXDD010000156.1:0-7021 GCA_913052075.1 uncultured Gammaproteobacteria bacterium | reverse complement strand
CACTATTTGTCGATTGGGCGGCATCCAATTTTGTACTGACGGAACTCGATTATGAGATCGAATATCTTTCTCGCAATGTAGAGGGCATCATGGCGCGCCTGCTTAGCCAAGATGACATTGCAACCATGTGCAGCGTCAGCCAAGTTCCCGTTATCAATGGCTGCTGCGATCAGTTCCACCCTTGTCAGGGGCTCACCGACGTCCTCACTATGACAGAACACTCAAGCAAGGATTTATCTGATATCCATCTGGTCTATACCGGGGTCCAAAACAACGTTTCAAATAGTCTGGCCACACTCGCTGACAAACTCTCCTTTCGCTTGTCCTTGGCAACGCCGCCGCCAACAGATGCGCACCCAGCCTCAATGAAAATCCAGTCAATGATCGAGAAGAGTCCTCAGGTCGAATGGGTGTCTGATCCACACGATGTGATCGAGGATGCAGATTTTGTCTATACCGACACCTGGATCAATATGGAGCACTTTAATGCGCCGAATCGCGCCAGCGAGAACGAGGCGTTGATTGAGGAGATGCTCACCTACCAACTCAACGAGTCGCTGGTGCGCGATTTAGATCTGCGGATCATGCATGACATGCCCATTCACAACCATTTTGAAATTACGCCTGGGTTGGTACGGGATCCTCGGAGTGTCATTTTTGAACAGGCCGCCAATCGCCTACACGCACAAAAGGGCTTACTCGCTTTTGTAATGGGCGGCCTATAGACGGGAACCAGATGCCTCTTGTGGGGGCTCACCCTCCATCGATTGCGCCACCCATTCTAGCCAATGCACAACCGGTGTCCGCCCTGCACTGTCCAAATGCACCTGACAGCCTACATTCGCGGTGAGCACCACATCCGCACGGCCGGATTCCAACCGATCCAGCATAGTAGACCGCAGACGCCTCGAAATAGCTGGCTGAAGTAACGAGTAAGTACCGGCCGATCCACAGCAGCCTTGGCCGGAAACACTAGAAACCACGTTGAACCCCAGCTGGGTGAGATAACCCGATACTTCCCCGCGGAGCTTCGTCCCATGCGTTTGCGTGCAAGGCTCATGAACCGCAATATTAGCAGTGCGCACAGGTGGCGCTGGCAAATCTTTTAAGAATGTCACTGGGTCGAGAAGTGGAGGAAACGTCTTTTCTGTGCTGGGACCAGGTGCTTCGAGAGAAGACGAGCCTGGTTGCCCTTGGTTCGCCAATCCGGATAGAAAAGTGGCACACCCTGTCGCACTGGATAGCACTGCAACCACGTCACCTGAGTGCACCCTGATTAGTTCAGAGAGCGCCGACAAGTCGGCGGCACCTTTCGCATGATCACCGAGGTGATATGGGAGCGCACCGCAGCACGGTTCTTCGTCAAGGAAAACCGGCTCGTATCCTTGCCAATTAAGAATGGAGCACAGCGCCTCGACCACACGAGGGGTCGCATGCCGTTGCAGGCACCCCTTTAAGACAATCACTTTACCGAGACCTTTTGCACGTGACAGCGGCTTAGAGCGTTCAGCTGCCGGATTACCATTGAGGCTCTGATGGTTTCTAGGAAGCGGTAACTTCGCCGTGTGCCTGAGGCCTGGAAGACGCCTTAATACGCGCCCTACGCTAAAAAACGCCCTCATTAGTAAGTTTTGCCGAAGCAGCTTAATCAGGACCGTCGCTTTGAGTCGGCTCCAGCTAAGGCGCGACCTGGTTTGATGCATGATGCCCCGGGAAATATCCAACAGGCGACCATACTCAACGCCCGAGGGACAGTTTGTCTCGCAACTTCGACAGGTAAGGCAGCGGTCAAGGTGAGGAGCGACCGTCTCAAACGAGCTGTTTCCCTCAAAGACTTGCTTCATCAAATAAATGCGTCCGCGAGGACTATCATTTTCATCGCCTAGCAGCTGATAAGTGGGGCACCCCGAGGTGCAAAACCCGCAATGCACGCAGCTTCTTAAAATCGTGTCCACTTCGGTAAGGTCAATTAGCGCTTCCCACTTTGGATCGAGTGATGTTTGCATTAAAACTCCCTCGCCAGTCGACCCGCGTTGAATGTGCCTTGGGGGTCAAAGGTTGCTTTCAAGCGCGCAAGAATTCCGTGCTGAGCGGCACCGACGTTGAGAAAACTGTAGGTTTGACGTGCTTCGGGACCGTAGGGCCATAGCTTCCCCTCTGGAGGCGCATCCGCCTGATCAGCAAAGTAACGCAGCCCACCCAGCCAATCTACCGCAATCTCGTGACCAGACAATGGGGTTTCTCTCGGCCCTTCCCACCGCCAGTCGATAGCGGGTAAGAAAGTTAAATCTCTGAGCGACGTGAACACATCCATCGATATTTCTGAGTAACCTAGAGATTTAAGTCTAGGCCTGATTTGATCGGCATTCGCACCCGACCCTTCAAACCTCAGAACAATCTGGTCGCCTAGGATGCCAGCTCCAGTCAAGCCGCGGTCATGTTTGTGGTCGGTCAACCGGCGAAGACTGTCCTCACCTGCTGGCATGGCAAACGCCCCTCGCCATTCAGGGATGGGCTCAACCTTCATCGACACATCAAGGATGGGTCCGAAGATACCGAGTGCACCGATCTGGAGCCGGGTAATGTCATAACCCGCAACGTTTTTGACGACTTCGCCACCAAATCGCACTGCTTCACCGGTTCCTCGAAGTAATTGTAGTCCGAGTAAGCCATGACGAATTTGCCGGTTAAAAGGAGACGATGGGCCAGACAGGCCTGCCGCTACTGCTCCACCGACGGTGCCTTGCCCATTCACTCTTGGAGCTTCAAAGATCATTCGCTGCCGGTTCGCCTCAAGCACTTGATCAATGTCACAGAGCGCAGTCCCTGCTCGGACGCGGATAATCAATTCGTCTGGCCAATAATCAATCACGCCCTCGTGATGCCCGAAGCTAAGGCGCTCTAGCGCCGGATTTTCGAAGCCAAGGAAACCCTTACTCGCATGGCCTTGAATGGACCATCCGGGATGGTCAGCTTCCGCCGACAGCAATCGCTCACGAATCTCGTCCAGTTGATTGGCCAATTCAAAAGCGCTCTAGGTGAGGATGTGGCATCTGTCCCTTATGCACATGCATCGCGCCAAATTCTGCGCACCGACTGAGGGTAGGCACAGCCTTGCCGGGATTGAGTAGCCCTCGCTCGTCGAATACGGCCTTCACCCCATGAAAAATTTCCAGCGCAGCATCGTCAAATTGAACGCACATCTGATTAATCTTCTCGAGCCCAACGCCATGCTCACCTGTAATTGTTCCCCCGAACTCAATACAAAGGGTGAGAATATCGGCGCCAAAGGCTTCCGCACGCTCAAGCTCACCCTTTACGTTGGCATCGAACAATATCAGGGGATGCAGGTTTCCGTCGCCGGCATGAAAGACATTGGCCACCCTCAAGCCATACCGCTCCGATAACAAACCAATTCGCTCGAGGACTTCCGCCAAGTGCCGTCTTGGAATAGTTCCATCCATACAATAGTAGTCAGGGGAAATCCGCCCAACCGCAGGAAACGCGGCCTTACGGCCCATCCAGAGTCGGGTCCTGCCCTCTTCTGACCGCTCGACATCAGACTGGTGAGCCCCCTGGAGCTTCAAAATAGTGAGTGTTTTTTCAATCAAACTGTCGATCTCAGCCACTGTTCCATCGAGCTCGATGAGCAACATCGCTTCAGCATCCAATGGATAGCCAGCGTGAACAAAGGTCTCAGCGGCTTGTATCGCGAGTCGGTCCATCATCTCTAGGCCCGCAGGCACAAGACCATCCGCAAAAATAGCGCCTACTGCGTCAGCGGCACTGCTGACCTCTTGGAACGCCGCCAAAATCACCGCTACTGCTTCAGGCTTTGGCGTCAACAACACTTCGACCTCAGTGATCACACCAAGCATTCCCTCTGAACCGTGCAGCAACGCCAGCAAATCAGGCTGATGGGATGACGATTCTTCATAGCCGATCGACACTCGTTCTCCAGACATTAGCATCACCTCAAGCCCAGTCACGTTGTGAAGGGTCAGCCCATACTTCACGCAATGAACACCACCAGAATTCTCAGCCACATTACCGCCAATGGTGCACGCAATTTGTGAAGATGGGTCGGGTGCATAGAAAAGCCCGTACTCGGAAACAGCCTCAGATATCGCGAGATTGGTGACGCCAGGTTGAACACGTGCTCGACGATTCTCCACATCGATTGAGACGATCTCACGGAACTTAGCCAGACTGACTAGCACACCCTCTGGATGAGGGGTTGCTCCCCCGGAAAGCCCTGTTCCTGCCCCCCGCGCAACGAGCGGAACACCCCACTCCGACGCAAATCGAACCAGAGCCTGCAATCCGAGCATTGTGCTGGGAATGACAACCACTCTGGGAAGCCCCTTGATCGCTGACAACCCATCACTCTCGTAGCTGCGCAGCCTCGTAGTCTCGGTAATGACCTCGACGTCCGTCATCCGATGGAGCGCGCTAATGAAACCGTCTTTCACTTGTCTTGCCTGTGAGTTCGAACTCTCATTATAGCGAGTTGAACGCACGCAGGTGATGAGCACATCGCCTCGCAATTTTGAACAACGGGACTGGGCATATCCGCTATACTCTGGCGCGGGAGGCCAGTATGCAATTCAATACGATCGAAGAAGTCCTTGAGGATTTTCGACTAGGAAAGATGGTGCTCATTCTCGATGATGAAGACCGAGAGAATGAAGGCGACCTGATTATCGCAGCGGAGGTGGTCACCCCTGAACACATCACATTTTTTGCGCGGGAGGCATGCGGTCTCATTTGTTTGACCATCACCGAGCAGCGAGCCACCCAGCTCAATTTGCCGCTGATGGTCGACCGCAACTCTTCTCAGCATGAAACGAACTTTACCGTGTCCATCGAAGCCGCCGATGGCATCACCACGGGGATCTCCGCTTCCGATCGGGCTCGAACCGTTCGCACGGCGGTTGCCCGTCACGCGACACCGAACGATCTCGTGATGCCCGGTCACATTTTCCCCTTAATTGCCAAGCGAGGCGGTGTCTTGACCCGCGCCGGGCATACGGAGGCTGGGTGTGATTTAGCACGTTTGTCTGGGTACGAGCCGGCTTCCGTGATTGTTGAGGTGATGAATGAAGATGGCACCATGGCAAAGCGTCCAGAGTTGGAACAATTCGCGGAAAAGCATCAGCTCAAAATCGGCACAATCGCGGATTTGATTCACTATCGGGCCGTTCATGACACGACCGTTCTACAAGTCGACTCAAGAAAAGTCGCGACAGACGCTGGCGAATTCGATTTAACGACCTTTCGAGACAGCACTTCTGACCAGCTTCACTTCGCCATGAGCCTAGGGACGTTGACACCCGAGGAGCCTTGCCTGGTCCGCGTCCAAACCGTCAGCTTTTTGCGTGATGTGCTGGGAACCGTTCGCCCCGGATTCAAAGGCTCTTGGTCCACACACGCAGCGCTGAGCCGGATTGCTGCCGAGGGTTCCGGCGTGTTGGTCTTAGTGAATGAGACACTCAGTGCTCAATCCGAGCTGGAGCAAATTATGGCGTATCCGGATATACCCGCCGCCACTCGGTCAACCACAGAAACGGGCGTATATCGGGTCATCGGCGCTGGCTCGCAAATCCTCCGAGCGCTTGGCGTTGGCAAAATGCGGCTCCTAGCCAATCCGTCAAGATATAATGCGCTTTCTGGATTTGATCTAGAAGTAATTGAATTTATTGAGTTTGATGACGAAATATAGTGCCCTTCTGGAGTCTTTGAGCATTGTTATCTATAAATTATCCTAAGCACGCGGACTTCTTCACCTTGCGTCTTTTGGCTTTTCTATCGAGACGCTATCAAGATAATCCCAATGCCGTGCGAGAGGCTCTCACCAATCCCCTGATCGTTAAGCGAGGCGGACAAGAGAAGGAATTCATGTTCGAATTATGCCTGAAGGACGAGTCACTTAGCCTTGGCTGGCTATCCTCCCGAGAAGGCAAGTCAAAAGCTGACGTCACTGTCTACTGGCCAGATCATGGCGCCCCCCTCCCGCGATTCGAATTCAAAGCGTTGCAACCACGATCGCGCAAAAAGGCGATCCGAACGTGCTGTAGCGCAGAGATGAAGCCATGGCCAGAGGCAGCCAAACACTTTTTCGAACAAAGCGCCTCACTGAGCCCCAAGACCTTAAAGATCGCTTGCGTCAGTGAAACCGATCAGCAAAGCATCGTCTGGGGATATGGAACCAACATGGTTCATCTCTCCAGTTCCTCTTATAATCTATCGCTTCTATTCAATGGCTACACGCAGTTGTTTAGAGAAATGGTCATGGGCAAACTAAATTGCCAGGGAAGCATGGAGCATATCGCCCTGCTGGCTGACGAGGGCCTCAACCAAGGGATTGCCTGGCCGTGCTAACGTCAGCGCCTAGCCTTGAGAACGTCGCTGAATGGATGTCTGAAAAGGGCATTCGAGCGGTCAGAACCATGATCACCGACCTTCATGGCCAGCCCTTAGGCAAATATCTCAGCGTGGCCAAATTCTTGTCCGACCTACCCAAAGCACATGCCTTCTCCGACTTAGCCCTTGCCGGAGACCTAGGAGGCACGCCTCATCTCACCTTTTGGCACTCTTTTCGCACACCCATGCTCGGAGACATCGCTGCGAAAATCGACCTTTCGACGTGTGTTGTGGATCCTGTCGACTCTGAGACGGCCCATGTTATTGGTCAGTTTGTGCAAATGGATGGCTCCGTTATTGATCTCTGTCCGAGAACGCAACTCTCACGTCTGTGTGAGACCTTAGCGAGCCATGGTATCGGCGTCAGATCCAGCATGGAACTTGAGTTTTTTCTATTCGATCAAACTTATGACGCGATTCGAGCAGAGGGTTATTCGACGCTCTCGCCGTGTGCCCTAACGTCGCTGCAATCGATTTACACCTTGCGAGATGCTTATCGGGCGAATTCCTTCATGCAGCGCGTTACTCGCCAGGTCGAAGCATTTGGCATCGAGTGGGAAGCCTGGAGCGATGAAAATGGCAACGGTCAAATCGAATT
>CAJXDD010000155.1:0-7096 GCA_913052075.1 uncultured Gammaproteobacteria bacterium | reverse complement strand
GCCGTTGCGCTAGCGGGGACTCTAGCGCCCACCACAGCAATCTACGCTGAAGAGTCATCTAGGACCATGGAAGAGGTCGTGGTGACATCTCGTCGGCAAGAGGAATCCGTTCAGGATGTGCCTTTGTCCGTGACCGCTTTTGGCGAAGAAGCCATCGAGCGAACCAAGCCGAACACGCTAAGGGACTTTGATGGGCTAGTTCCGAATGTCTATATCGGGATGAACACGGCTGGCCCAGGCGCTAGCGCTCTTTACATACGGGGGGTTGGGTACGCCGATATTGAGAAAACTCAGAGTCCACAAGTAGGTGTCATCGTCGACGGGATCCAGATGGGTTCAAGTACGGGCCAGCTGATCGACATGTTTGACGTCGCATCTATTGAAGTCAATCGCGGTCCTCAGGGCGTGCTATTCGGCAAGAACACCATCGGCGGCAATATCGTGGTCAATCGGGTCAAACCGCAATATAACGAGTTTGGTGTGAAGGCTAGCGTAGAAGCAGGAAACTACAACTCGCAGACCATCAAAGCTCGAGTCAATATCCCCATCATCGATGACAAGTTAGCAGTTAAGGTTGGATTCAATGAACGGGAGCGAGACGGCTTTTATGACAATGTGACGCTTAATCGTACTGCTGGAGACATTGACTTCT
Organism: uncultured Gammaproteobacteria bacterium; assembly: GCA_913052075.1. Lineage (GTDB taxonomy): Bacteria > Pseudomonadota > Gammaproteobacteria > Pseudomonadales > Azotimanducaceae > UBA9926. The sequence continues at coordinate 6,444 of CAJXDD010000155.1, read as the reverse complement.
CTTCCCAAACTGCTGCACTTGCATGGGCTATTAACGACGATGCTGAATTAGTAGTCACTTACGACCGCATCAACGATCGATCACAAACGATGCCTCAAGACCCTCGATTCGATGGCGACAATCGCTTCGTCAATAGAGCCGATAAGGTTGAACCCACTCTTTACGAGGTAGACACCTTGGGAGTGCGTCTCGATTGGGAATTGAGCGATTCGCTAGTGCTCCATTATGTGTATGGAGACTCGAGTGGAAGAGATCTGGTTAATCAAGATTTTGATGGCGGAGATATTAATGGTGCGGCGATTCCCTTCGCACAACTCCACACGTTGAGAGACCAAGACTATTCAATTCGCAGCCACGAATTGCGATTAGATATTGATATCAATGACCAGCTCTCAGCGATGGTTGGTTACTATGATTTCGCGTCCGATCTCGATTTCAGACAAGACACTAACAACGTGCTTCAGTTACCAACAGTTGCTATTGGCTTGCCGGCAGGTGTTCCTTGCGGCGCCATAGGCTTTCGATCAAACGCAACACCCGGTCTCGAGGCTTTTTGTCAATTCCCGAACGCTCGTAGCACCCAGTTGGCTGGCGAAACTGTTGATTCATCAGCAATCTTTGGTTCGGTCACGTTCCGTCCAACCGATGCCATAGAGCTAACATTGGGTGCTCGTTATATTGACGAAAGTAAGCAAGCTTACAATGGTTACACTGACTACTCGTTCAATGCAGCGGATGATCGGGTTGCCAATCCGGTCTACGATGATACAACAGCACCTGGCTACAATGAGCACAACTTCAGAGGACTGGCGAGTGTCCCCGGTGCTTCCTACGAGACACCAGAGAAGTCTTGGTCGGAGACCATTATTACCGCATCTGGTAGCTATCGCATTGCGGACCAATCTTTACTGTATGCGAGTTACTCAGAGGGTTTCCGCAGTGGAGGATTCAGTATTCGTAATGCGTCTGGCCCAGATCGAGCAGGCTATAACCCGGAGACTGCTGATCAGATCGAAATTGGCTTGAAAAATGACCTTCTGGACAACCGACTGAGATTAAATTTGGCTTATTACGTATTGAACCGCGAAGGATCACAGTTCTCATCCATCATCACACTGCCACCGGGATCAATTCCCGGCACGACTACCTACATCAACAACGGTGGTGAGAGCGAAACGAAGGGCTGGGAACTCGAGGGTCAGTGGTTTATTACGGATAACCTTAGCCTAATGTTCAATTACGGAACTATCGATGTAGATAATAGTGCGTACACTCTAGCTTGCGAGCTAGTTGATGGCTGTGTCACTGCAGTGGTAGGCGAGCTTGACCCCATAGGCACCCTTCGTAATCTCGGCGGGGGCTCAGACTCAAGGCAGCCCGAAGACAGTATGTCCTTCCGGCTGGCCTATGATCAGGAAATGGGTAGCGGGCTCTTGTCCGCTAACGTAGGCTACAAAACCGTTGGTGACTTCCTGCTTGTTAACACTGGCGGAGGCGCGGACCAGCGTCTATATGAAGGCGGGTACAGTCAAGTCGACGCTCGCGTTGCTTATAGCTTCGAAACAGCCAATGGGAACAACGCTTCCATCACGGTATTCGGGAAAAACCTGACCGACGAGGAATTCAAAGAGCACGCGCTCTTCTTAGGTGGACCGACCACTGGCTTCCAAGGTTGGGGTGCACCGCGCACTTATGCCGTCGAGCTTACGTGGGAGATGTAAAGCTCACAGCACTTATGAAAAAGCAGGCTTCGGCCTGCTTTTTTTTGCGCCAAGCTGATTAGCGTCAAACCCCTTATCGATCGCTCTAGCTTATTAGGCATCGTTTGAATGCACATCGCCCCCCAATGAATCAGTCGATTAATAGGCGCTTCTATCTCAATCCAGAGGTGCCTTCTCACTGAAAGATCCATCGACTTTTCTTACCCAGCACTGCCGTTTTACTCCTTCGCGGACAGGCAAAAAAATCACCATTGACTGTTTTTAATCTTGTTCGTTACATTGAGAGCTGGCATCACTTTTTACCGTTAACCGGAGCGGTTTTTAGCAACAGGTTCAAGCTGACGGGATCAGTGATTCTCGATTTACGAGGCTCGGCCGGATCTGTACGATCAAACGATATGCAAGCACATATTGGTCACCAATTGAGTGCGACAACCGCTCGCTGGCAAACCCAAATAGATCGCTTGCAACACTATTCAGCGAGGGAGATTTAAGCGCGATATGACACAGTTTGCTAAACCTATAGGCCTCGCTCGGCCAGATGAAATTGCATTACGGGACCCACTCCAAGCGCTCACCTGGCTCGAGATCGATAACATTCTCAACCGAGCCGCTAATGCCATTCGAGTCGCTGATCTCGGCGAGGAGCGGCGAATGGCCGTCTTTGCTGAAAACGCGTGTGAAACGGCGCTTGCCAATCTTGGCGGATTAGTCGGCGGAGCGTCCGTGGTTCCAGTTAATTTTCATTTGACGGCCGAGGAAGTCGCATACATTCTCGAGGATTCGGGGACCCACATGCTCTTTGTCGGACCTGAAACCGCTGAACGCGGCATCGAAGCCGCGCACTTGGCAAGTGTATCTACCGTCATTGGCTGGCGCACGAATATAGAGGGGATCGCAGACTGGTCGACATGGCTCTCCGAGAGCAGTGACGACGAACCGGATGTTTCTGTCGCACCAAGGCCCAATCTTTTGTACACCTCTGGAACAACCGGACGTCCAAAAGGGACACACTTGCCCCCCACCATGTTCGCTGGTGGCAACACAGTTGGTGAGCATTTGGATAACCTGAAAGCCAACCCGCTCGCGGAGCTTGGACCCCATCTCGTCGTTGGGCCCATGTACCACACAGGCCCCCTGAGTGGCGCCCGTCTTCTTGCTGCAGGCGCACCTTCAGTGATCCTCACTCGGTTTGATGCGGAAAATACGCTGCGCGCGATTGAAACCTATCGCACGGCATCTACCATCATGGTGCCGACCCATTTTGTTCGCTTACTCGCACTCGACGAGGAAGTAAAAGCCAAGTACGACATCTCAAGCATGGTTAGCGTGAGCCACACTGGCGCCAAGTGTCCGGTCGACGTTAAGCGGTCAATGATCGAATGGTTTGGACCCGTGTTTAGAGATGCCTATGGAGCCTCAGAAGTAGGCACTACCTGCATGATTTCATCAGAGGAATGGCTGGAGCACCCCGGATCCGTTGGCAAGAGCATCCCTCCTTTCACCGCAATGATTCTCGATGACAATGATCAGCCTGTGCCCCCGAACACTGAAGGGCGGCTCTTTTTCGAGGACGCGACCGGCCGGGGCGTTGTTTACCACAATGACCCAGAGAAATCGGCCGCTGCGCATATCCGCCCGGGAGTCTTTACCCTTGGCGAGATCGCTTACATGAACGAAGAAGGATATGTGTTTATCACTGACCGCTTCAGCGACATGATCGTGTCTGGGGGCGTCAATATATACCCTGCAGAAGCTGAGCAAGTGCTAATCGATCATCCCTCGATTTTGGATGTCGCCTGCATCGGAATCCCCCACCCCGAAATGGGTGAAGAGCTAAAGGCGCTGGCAATTTTGCGAGACGATGTGGCCGGGGACGCCAATGACATCATCCATTTTTGTCGAGACCGGCTCTCCCACTATAAGTGCCCTAGGACGGTTGAATTCGTGACTGATTTAGGCCGCAACACCATGGGTAAAATCAACAAACGTAAGCTTCGAGCGCCCTATTGGGAAGGACATTCCTGATGACAGATGTTCAGCGGTTGGCTCTGATTCGCCATGGCGAGACAGAAGCGAACGATGCCCAACTCGCTTACGGTCGTCTCGAATCACCGCTTAACCCGCGCGGGATTGAGCAAGTTCGTTCGACTGCTGAAGCGCTAAATGCGCAGGCCACTGCTTTTCATCACATTGTTAGCTCACCCCTTGGCCGCGCCCGCGAGACAGCGAGCATCATCGCGGATGCCTTGGACCTCGAGATCACCATTGAGGATGATATTGTGGAATGTGATCTTGGTGAGTGGGAAGGCATAACCTATCAGCAAATGCACGAGCGGGGATACGCGATCAAATCGGTCCGCGATGATCACTTTCGTGACCACGGCGGCGAAACCCCTTTCGAGATCTCAGAGCGAGTGAGTGATGCTATTTTGAAACACCTGACGCACAACGCTTCTAAAAACTTAATCTTTGTTGGTCATGGCGGAGCGTTTGCCAACGGGCTATCCGCTCTGTTCGCAGAAGGCCCTCGCTTTGGGCCGAAGTACCTCATGCACAACGCAGCTATCACGGAGTTGGTTCTTCAGCCATCACCAGAACTTCTACGACTGAACGACTACGCACATCTCCCTAAATCCCTCCAAAACGAGTCCAGGCGACCCGACAATGCCCAACAAGCCTAATTTTCCCATCGCCATCAGCGATATATCTGCTGACTGGCTGGAGTCCCGCCTCAGCGATGGGTTTCCGGGGGCCAAGGTTCAGGATTGTTCGGTAACGCAAATTGGCCAGGGTGAGGGGTTTATGGCGGCACTCGCCAGAGTGATGCTGACAGGCGAATCGAGCGAAAGCTCGTTACCCCAGTCCGTGATCGTCAAGCTCTCTTCACCCATGGAGGCCACTCGGCAGCTAGCTGCAAGAATGAATTACTACGGCCGTGAGATTGGCTTTTATCGCGATTGCGCTGGTGACTGCGGCGTTAAGGTGCCACGATGCTACAGCGCGGAATCCGTCGAAGAGGACAACCGCTTTGCCATGGTCCTCGAGGATCTAGCACCCGCGTCACCAGTTGATCAAGTGGAAGGATGCTCCTTCGAGGAGTCTGCAAAAGTCATGCGCGCTTTCGCTGACCTACATGCGCATTGGTGGAACAGTCCTAAGTTAAAGTCTATCGGCTGGCCAAGCCCGATTACCCACGTGCAACCTGCCTCCGAGAGCCTTGCACTACTTGAGGCAAGCATCATCGATGCTGAAAAAACAGGTCGGTTCGACGCTTACCCCAACATGAAACGGCTACTGCCACTGCTACCGCCCTTATGCAAGATGGAGCCGCCTCCGCCCTTTCCTTACACGCTAGTTCACGGCGACCTTCGTTCGGATAACATCTTTTTTCCCGCCGACTCTACGGATCCGGTGATTATTGATTGGCAAACCTGCGGAATGGGACAACCCATGACGGATATCGCCAGATGGTTGACCCAAAGCATTGCGATTGAAACCAGGCGTTCCCACGAGCAAGCGCTACTCACCATTTACCATGACCGGCTGGTCGAAAGAGGCGTAACGCAGTACACCAAGAAACAAATGATCAGCGACTATGAGCTCAATCTTGTTGTCACGCTGCTCATGTTTTCCATGAGCATGGATGAGATCGACCAATCCTCTGATCGAGCGGCGGTACTTTTCGATGCAATGTATTCGCGGCTTGAAGCCGCGCTAGAAGACTGGAACGTCGAAAAAATATTGAAAGTTCTGCCACTGCTCATTCCTATTTTCAAAATCACGACTTGGTTCAAAATGACCTTCAGTAAAGAGACCTAACGATGGCTAAATCCCTTGCAGAGACCAACCCTCTAGACCCAGAAATACTCGCCTGCCCCTACGCATTCAACCAACAATTGAGAGAGGAAGCGCCGGTTTATCACTGCCCGCAAACGGGTGTGTACTTTATTTCCAACTATGACTTGGTCGTTGAAGTTACGAAAAACGAGAAGCTTTTTTCCAACGAATTTTCAATGATTCAAGCGGGCGACACCGAGCAGCGCGACCCAGAGATGGAAGCCATTATGAAAAAGGGCTTTCGAAGCGTGAACACCATGCTTACAGCAGATCCTCCAAGGCAGCGCCGGTATCGGTCCCTCTGCCAAAAACCTTTCTCCGCGAGCAACGTTGCCAAGTTGCAACCCTACATCGAGTCGCTCGCCCACGAATTAATTGACGACGTCATCGACCAGGGCAAGTGCGATTGGATGGAGGCATTTGCAGTGCCAATGCCCGTTCGTATGATTGCTTACATATTAGGCGTACCAGTATCCGACATGGATCTATTCAAAGAGTGGTCTGATGCGAATGTTTATTCGTTTTCGGCGGGCCAAACCCGAGAGGGGGCCTTGAATGCAGCTCGCCTTGTCGTTGATTTCCAGCATTACTTCGCTGAAAAGATTGAGGCAAGAAAGTCCTGTCCGACCGATGATGTGCTCTCGGATATCGTGAACTCATCCGCCGACGGCGAGACTCCAATGAACATCGAGGAGTGTTTATCCGTCATTTCTCAATTGCTGGTCGCGGGCAACGAGACAACCACCAGCACCTTCGCTGAAGGCATGCATCTTCTTGCGAGTCATCCCGAGGAACTGAAAAAAGTGCAGGATGATCCAAGCCTCGTGCCCACTATGGTGGAGGAAATGCTCCGGCTTTCCACGCCCACGGCACAGATGTGGCG
>CAJXDD010000154.1:0-7101 GCA_913052075.1 uncultured Gammaproteobacteria bacterium | reverse complement strand
TCGGGAAGTGAGAGAGGCATCCAAACGCGCTGGGTTTTTTCAAAAAACCCAACCAGTAGAATTCGGCGGAAATCCAGCGAGTTGTCTTGAGCTCACAGTCCTTCGCGAGCTTTGGGCAAAGGCGAACACGCCCCTCACAAGATCTATTTTTGGTCCAGGGCCTGGATTGCTTCACGAGGCAGAGGGACTCCTCAAAACCCACTATCTGGATCCAGTGATAGCGGGTGATAAGCGCGGGGCTTTTGGATTTACCGAACCCGATGATGCACCGAGACCGACCTGGGCAGTACTCGATGATGAGAAGCTCACCATCTATGGTCAGAAATCTTACGTCACCGGCGGTGCAACCGCAGACTTTCTGTCGATTTTGGTCAATGTTGAAGATCCAGGCGGAGCCAAGTTGGGAACGGCTATGGTGGTCGTCGACCGGGATGCCGATGGCGTCGTTATCGATCGGACCTTCTCATCGATGGAAGGCGGCGGCCACGCGGCTTTTCGCTTTGAGGGCGCGGAGGTGCCTTCATGGCAATTGGTTGGAAAGCTTGGCGAGGGCATGCCGCGCGCGCTTGCGAATATCCAGAATGTCCGGCTGATGGTTGCGGCTGAGGCTTGTGGTATTTGTTTGTGGACGCTGGAATATCTCGCCGAGCAGCTACAACTGCCGCATCGAAGTGGAGAGTCGCTATCAGCGAGAGAGGGGGTGAGGTTGCGTTATGCGGATCTGCGGATTGAGACCTACGCTGCGCGCAGCATGCTGTACCGGGTCGCGCGGCTAGTGGATTCAGGGGAGAATGCTGTGAACGAAGTGATCAGTGCAAAAGTATTTTGCACGGAACTCGTTGGTCGGGTGGTGGATACCGCTGTCCAATTAGTGGGCGGTAGCGCGCTCGTCACTGGGCATCCGCTTGAGCATCTGTACCGAAAGGTTCGTTCAATGCGACTCATCGAAGGGGCAAACGATTTATTGCGGTTAAATTTAACTAAGGGGTTTTTTGATCTAGGGAAGGGGAGTCTATAACCATGAGTCAGGACCAAAACAAAGAACAAAATATGCGTCGCGTGGCGCTGACCTCGCTCGCTGGCACCAGCATCGAGTGGTATGACTTTTTCCTCTACGGAACCGCAGCTGCGGTCATTTTCCCTAAGGCGTTTTTCCCCCAGGATCTACCACCGATGGTTCTCCTTATTATTTCCTTTAGCACGTTCGCTGTCGGGTTTATTGCGCGTCCGCTCGGGGGACTGATTTTTGGACACTTTGGAGACCGAGTAGGTCGTAAGCGCACCCTGGTGGTTGCACTGATGATGATGGGTGCAGCAACCACTTTGATCGGCTTGCTCCCGACCTACGCGGCAATCGGGGTCGCTGCGCCGCTAATTTTAGTACTGCTTCGATTTGTGCAAGGGCTTGCCATTGGAGGTCAGTGGGGCGGCGCGATGCTCTTGGTGACGGAAAGTGCGCCAGCTGACCAGCGGGGATGGTATGGGGCTTATGCACAAGCAGGAGCACCCGTCGGTGTTATCTTGGCCAATCTCGCCTTCATTGGTGTCAGTAGCTCGATGAGCGAGGAGGCGTTCATGGACTGGGGCTGGCGATTGCCGTTTATTGCGAGCATCGTTCTGATTGGCATCTCCATGTACGTGCAGCTCCGTCTGGAAGACACCGAGGCGTTCAAAGCACTGCAGGAATCCCAAGATGGCGAAGCCAGTGATCAGCCGATTGCCGCGTCGCCCGTGGTTGAAGCCATTCGCAAATACCCCAAGCGGATTATGCTCGCTGCTGGAGCCTTTTTGTCTGTGCAGGTGACCTTCTACATTTTGATCGCTTTCATCATAGCTTACGGTGTTACTGCACCTGAGCTCGCTTTATCTAGAGACACGATGCTAACTGCGGTTCTCATCGCCGCAGCGATTATGGTGCCGTCCCAATTTTACTTTTCGGGGCTCTCGGATCGCGTGGGTCGCAAGCAGATTTATCGGTGGGGAGCGATTTTGACCGGGCTTTGGGGGTTTGCCTTGTTCCCATTGATCAACACGGGTGAACCGCTGATGATCGTCATCGCGGTGACGCTGGGGCTCACCTTTTTGGGCATGCAGTATGGGCCCCAGGCCGCGTACTTCACCGAGCTCTTTACTACCGAGGTTCGCTACTCGGGGGCATCGCTCGGTTACCAGATCGGCGCTATTTTGGGCGGAGCGTTAGCGCCGACTATCGCGGTGCTGCTCTGGAACGAGCTCGGTATTTTTTATGTGTCCGTTTACATACTCGTAGCCGCAATTCTGACGCTACTCTCGCTATCGGCTCTGGAGGAAACGAAAGGGCGTACACTCTAGCGACCCTAGTGCAGAGTTAAGGCCCACTGGCCTGAGGCCATTTCGACGTCAGGTCTATTGGCTCCTAATGCTGTAGCGCTAGTGTTCCTGGAAGAGACTGAGCGCCGCGCGCGCCTTACTTGATCGACGGATTCTAAAGAGGTTCGGCACTCAACCACAGCGAATGAGCCAGCTGGAGCATGGTCCCAAAGCTACTGCACTGAGAATGAAGGAGTCCATGCTGCGAGGGTGGCGTTGAGAAGGATTTGACTCAGCGAGATGACTCTCCTGCGTAGTCTCGTGGTGTCAAAGGTAGTCGGCGGTGATTGCGCTTTTAATCGAAAACAATCGTCCTCCGGCCCGACTCGAATACGCGATGCTCTAAGTGATTTCTGACGGCCCTCGCAAGCACCACCCGCTCAATGTCTCTTCCAAGCCTCGCGAGCTCGGTGATTGCGTGTCGATGCGATACGCGAATGACGTCTTGCTCAATAATGGGTCCCTCATCTAGGTCCACGGTCACGTAATGGCTGGTCGCACCAATGAGTTTGACACCTCTATCGTATGCTTGATGGTAAGGCTTTGCTCCGGCAAACGAGGGGAGGAAGCTGTGGTGGATGTTAATAATTTGGCTCGGATACGCATCGCACAGTGATGCGGGGAAGATTTGCATATATCGGGCGAGAACAATGAGGTCGGGCGACAAATCACTGAGTAGGTTCGCTATCTGGCTGAATGAATTAGGCCTGTCCTCTTTATCTATGGGAACGTGATGAAACGGGATACCGTAAAATTCGCTAATGGATCGCAGATGATCATGATTCGAGACAATCCCAATCAGATCGCAGTCCAGTTCTTTGATCGCCCATCGATGTAACAGGTCAGTTAGGCAATGCGACTCCTTGCTGACAAATAAAACCAACCGCTGCTTACGCCGTGTATCGATCAACTCAAAATCCATACTGAACTGATCAGCGATGGGCTGGAATTGAGTCTCAAAAATACCGGCTTGATCCCGGAGCGAGTCAGTTCGAATGGCATTCCGCATAAAAAAGCGGTTTGAGACAGGATCACTATGGTAGTTCGCTTCGGTCACCCAGCCGCCCATCTCAGCGACAGTTTGACTCACGGCGGCCGCGATGCCGATGCGATCCGGGCACTGTATTTTGAGGATGAAAGATGCTTCGTTCTGCTTGGCCATGGAAGTTTTAAGTTTTGGAGATGGCTCGGCGGCGGAGGTTGAGAGATTAGATAGAGAAAATCAAGGCACATCGATCATTTGCAGAAAAAAAGACGTGTGGCGGGGACGAAATCCGGTTAGTTGGTCATTGAAACGATACGGGGGAAAGGCCACTGGCAATGCATGGAAGGAAATGCATGAGTTTGGTCGCACTTGGTTCACTGCATTGGCTCGACCTAGGGTATCTGTCAGACCAAAGATTGTTAGCTATTTTTCAGCTGCGTTGCTCGAGTCGTGTGAGGTTTCGAGTTGGTTGGTTCATAAAATCGGTCGACACTCAGCTCGTGGTATCTGGAGGGGCCCAACGCTCAAAATGCCCCTTTCTGATAAGCGGGACCGCTAGGCTCAGCGCTTTAGCGAACAAGCCTTCGCTAAAGCACTATTGCGTGTGATCGTTGGCAGCGCTAATGGTTGTTTTCACAAAGCCGGGCTCAGCAACCTCAGGGGCGATAACCGAATCGTGATGGGCCTGGCTGCAAAGCTTCCGCTGCAAGGTTCGCCCATTGGCACAAGGTCTCTCTGGTTCGGGCAGGTTCGACGATGTCTTCGATTTCGAAGAACTCTGCCGATCGAAAAGGAGAGCGCACCTTGTTCAGGCGAGCTTTGATATCGGCCAGCAGTTGCTCGGGGTTGTCGGATTCAGCAAGTTCGGCTTTGTACGCTACTTCAATGCCTCCCTCGATGGGTAATGAGCCCCAATCGCCAGACGGCCAAGCGAAGCGGTAGTGATGATGTCCGGGTTGGGTGTTCGCTGCGCCCGCGACGCCAAAGGCTTTGCGGATGATCACGCTGCAAAAAGGAACCGTGGTCTGGCCAAGGGCCGCGAGTGCTGTGGAACCCACTCGAATCGTGCCACTTTCTTCTGACTGTTTACCAATCAAGAAGCCAGGACAATCCACTAAGTGGATAAGCGGCAGATGAAAAGTTGAGGCAAGATCGCAAAATCGCACGAGTTTCTTGCAGCTATCCGCCGTCCAGGCGCCGCCGTAAATCAATGGGTCTTCCGCGAAGATAGCGACGGGCAGGCCATCCAAGCGAGCAAGTCCTGTGATAACGGATTTACCCCATTTTTTACCGATCTCAAAAAATGAGCCGTTATCAATGATCGTCTCGATCACCCGCCGCATTTTGTACACTTTTCGCGGGTCGCGAGGAACGATGTCATTCAGTTCTGGTGACTGGCGGTCCGTTGGATCCACGCAATTAATGCGAGGCGGTAACTCATCGACATTGCTAGGCAGGTAACTGAGAAATTGCTTGGCTCGTTTGAACGCTTCCGCTTCGCTCTCCACTTCGTCATCGATGGACCCGTTCCGCGTGTGAATCTCGCTGGATCCAAGCTCCTCTTTGGATACATCGCCAAGACTGGCCCAATCAACCAGTGCGGGACCTGCAATCATCATTTGTGCGGAATTTTTGACGATGATCGAGTAATGTGAGGTGGTTACTCTGGCAGCGCCGATGCCGGCAACGCTGCCTAAAGCCAACGACACCGATGGCGCAACACTCAAGTGCTGAACAATCGTTTCCCAACCCGCGACGCGAGGGATATAGGTTCTACCTGCCATCTCTATGGTTTTGACCGAGCCGCCGCCCCCCATGCCGTCTACCAATCGGATGTGCGGTCGCCTCAATTCCAGCGCAAGCCCTTCGGCGTGAAGTCGTTTACCAGCTATTGAAGCATCGGCCGAGCCGCCCCTCACGGTGAAGTCATCGCCGGAAAGGAAAACGGAGCGACCGTCAAGCTTGGCCGAGCCAAACACAAAGTTCGATGGTGTGACTTGTTCTAGCTCTCCTTGGTTGTTGTACTGTCCCACTCCGGCGAGTTTTCCAATTTCATGGAAGGAGTGGTCATCGGCGATCTCATCAATGCGCTCGCGGATGGTTAGCTTGCCAAATTCGTGCTGTCTCGCGACTTTCTCCTCACCTCCCATGGCTTCGGCAAGGGAGGTTCGAAGGCGCAATTCGTCAAGCTCGTCATTCCAGGTCATAGGTGATCCTTTGGTATTTGAACGCGTGTTGAAAATGAGAATAACGAGGGTGTATGGCCAGATCAACGCGGGCTGGTTACCATCTCTGCAGCGAGGAGGAGGGGACATGGATCAACAAGAGTATCGGCAAGCTCGATTTGCAGCCCCACCTGGAGCGTGTAGCGTCATCTTGGTGCGTCATGGTGAATCAAGAGCAGCAAGGCCTGGTGAACCCTTCCCCCTAGTTGATGGTCAGGGAGACCCGGAACTCGCGCCAAATGGTCGGGCCCAGGCAACTCGAGTCGGCGAGCGGCTGAAAGCGTCGCCGATCACGGCAATTTACGCCACAAAACTACAGCGGACGCAGGAGACGGCAGCGCCGCTCGCCGAACATCTCGGTTTGTCCATCCAAATCAATCCGGATTTGCATGAGGTCCACCTTGGAGAATGGGAAGGAGGCGTGCTTCGAATCAAAGCTGCGGAAGGCGACCCCATTTACGAGACCATGCACCAAGAGGGCCGGTGGGATGTGATCCCTGGCGCGGAGGCAACCGAGGCGTTTCGCACCAGGCTGCTAAGAGGCATAGATACCATTGCGAATGCGCACCCCGACGAGATGGTCGCAGTATTTGTCCATGGCGGAGTGATCGGCCAACTACTAGAGGCTGCGACTGATGCTAGAGGATTTGCTTTTAGTGGCGCCGACAATGGCTCGATTAGTCAGCTTGTTGTCACTGGGGATCAACTCATCGTGCGGGGCTTTAACGATGCGACTCATTTGATCGGCCTGGCAGACGCCGGCGGCTCCCAGTTGCCAACCTGATTAACCATTTTTGTAGCGTCGCTCGTTCAGATGGGCCAGCCGTTTCTTTAATTTATAGGATCGGATCTTCTGTTTTTAGGGTGTCCTAGTTTCCGTCAAGGCGACAACGTTTGATTGGACTGAGCGTATAATTGCGAAACAGGCTACTGGACTTCGCCAGATGGTGGAATCTCTTCAACAACTGAAAGCAACCTTCGATGATCAGGGCTTTGTTGTCGTGCCTGGCCTGTTGCCTCAAGCGCTGCGGGAGCAACTGCTTGGCATTGCGGCAGAGCACCTAGCCATGAAGTTGGCTCCAGTCGAATATGAGGTTGATGTTCATTATCCCGGGTCTCCATCGGATGACACCTCAGAGGGCGCCGAAACAGCTAGGCGGCTGTTGCAAACCTACTCGAGACACAGTGCCTTTCGTGATTGGGGTACAGCAGATCAGATCAAAGCGATTTTGGGTGAGCTCTTTGGCCATGGTGATGTGCTGCTGTCCCAGTGTCACCACAATTGCGTGATGACCAAGCAGCCAGGCTTTTCCAGCGTGACGCGATGGCACCAAGATATTCGCTACTGGCACTTTGACCGGCAAGATTTAATTAGCGTTTGGTCTGCGCTCGGTAACGAATCCAAAAAGAATGGCTGCCTGCGGGTGTTGCCAGGGAGTCATCGGTGGACATTGGATCCAGGGCAATTCGATGCCGCGCGATTCCTTCGCTCTGACCTGGACAGTAATAAAGCCCTCCTAAAAACGGCGCAGGCGGTGCCGC
>CAJXDD010000153.1:0-7122 GCA_913052075.1 uncultured Gammaproteobacteria bacterium | reverse complement strand
AAGATCCGCAACACCATTTTTTCCCCGTGCGCAGTGGGAAGGGTCGACAGTCGCAGCTCAACTTCTCTGCCTGATTGCGAACGGGTTTTCAGCCTCCCGTCCTGGGGTCGCCGCTTTTCGGCAACATTCATTCGTCCGAGCGTCTTAATTCTTGAAACGACTGCCGTGATGATCGCTAGTGGCAGCTCGTACACCGTGTGAAGCACGCCATCAATCCGGAAGCGAATGGACCCCTTATCACGCCGCGGCTCGATGTGGATATCGCTGGCGCGTTGATCAAAAGCGTACTGAAGCAGCCAGTCAACAATGTTGACGATATGCGTGTCATTCGCTTCAGTACCGTCAAGCTCGCCAAGCACCAGCATCTGTTCAAGGTTATTCAATCCGCTGGTGGTCAAGCCTTGGGCAGACGCGCGTTTGACGCTTTGGGCGACCGCATAAAATTCAGTGGTATAGCGCCGAATATCCGCTGGGTTAGCGATGAGCCGCCGAACGGACTTGCCAGGCTGGCTTTGCTCCACAAGCGCCTCCCAGCTCGTTACCTCTGGTTCGGCGCTAACGACGTGAACTTCTCGCTCCGTAATTTCTACTGCGAGAATCTGATGACGCTCGGCAAACTCTCTTGAGACCACCCCCGTCGCTTGCTGCGTGTCGATCTTTAGTGGATCAATATGAAAATAGGGTTGCTCATAGTGCTCGCTAAGCCAGCGAGACAGCCGCTCGAGCGTCCATCGTTCGCCAGGCTGTTGTAAGTCAGGGGCGTCGGCCTCAGCGATCAACTCAATGGGGTGCCATGACCGTTGCTCAGTGGTTCTGGATTTCAATCGGATTCGATCCGCCTCATCCGCACCCAGTCGCCCCTCACTGACCAACCCTTGCAGCAGGTCCGTGATATTCAATCGAATGTCTATTGCGGCCATCTAGCTGAGCCCTTTGCCCGTTCCCACATCGCAATTTAACCCGTTCTGTCGGGGTATATGCTAGCGCAAGAACCTGCCCACCGGATTGCTGGTCAATCAGCAAGTCCCCTGCCTATCGCCCTTAATCACCCAGCCCTATCGCTCATCAGGGCGAATGAGGCGTATACTAGCGGCGCTTATTCCGAGATGATTCAATCACTTAGAGTTCTCAACATGGCTGAAACAATCGACCCCATCTTATGGTTCCGCCGGGCGTCGCCTTACATCTATCTGCATCGTCAAAAAACCTTTGTGCTTTGTCTCGATGATCAGGCGATGTCCAGCGACAATGTTTCGAACGTGCTTCGCGACATCACCCTACTGCATTCCCTAGGCGTCCGGATCATCTTGGTTCACGGGAGCTGCGCGCTAGACGATGCAGCCTCAACGGATTCGAAAAGCACTGATTCAAAAAGAGCCCCTATCAAAGCTTGGATCTCAGAAGTCGGCGGAGAGACACATCAACTTATTGCTGAGCTGTCCGCCAATGCTCATCACAGTTCTCCTTTTTACTCTGATTTAGTCGCTTGCACTGGCAACTTCATTCGCGCGCAACCACTCGGCGTGATGAACGGGGAGGATCAGGGGCCACTCGGAAAAACGCGAAAGGTCAACACCAGTGCCATAACTGCGCTGCTCGATGATGACATGTTGGTGATTGTTCCCCCAATCGGCTATTCCCTGACAGGCGAGACGTTCGTTTTGGATTGCAAGGCGCTGGCTGGCCAGGTAGCAGAAGCACTCTCGGCGGATAAACTCATTTACTTTCTGCCGACCCACGGTATTCAAGATGAAACTAGCCAGCGCGTCAGTGAACTGCCCAAAGCACAAGCCATAGCGAGCTTGTCCCGCAGCAACGCTGGTATGGCATCTGGGATAGATGCATTGTTAACGAGTGATCTCGATGCGCAGTCGAGGCGATGCCACCTGGTAAGCCACACTCACGATGGCGCCCTGTTAGAAGAACTGTTTACCTTAACCGGATCAGGGACCATCATCACGCCCGGCTCCGCACTGATCAGGCCCGCAACGCTCGATGATGTCGATGCAATAAGGGCACTGGTTGAACCCCTTGAGCAATCAGGCGCACTAATTCCAAGAAACATCCATTCGATAGAGCAGCACCTTGAAGATTACCTAGTGCTCGACCTTGAAGGAGCACTCATTGGCTGCGGCGCGTTGCATGCGTTTGAAGACACCGCAGAAATTGCGGGTCTTGCCACTCACCCGGGACATCGCGACCAAGATTACGGAGAGCGAATTTTGGGCGCGCTGCTGCACAAAGCCGCTCAAAAAGCGTTGCGAAGTGTCTTTGTGCTAACAACGCAGACCGAGCATTGGTTTTTGGAGCGGGGCTTCATGCGATCGGATCAATCAGCTTTACCACTCACCAAACGCGCGACCTACGACGATCGTCGAAACTCTAAGGTCCTCGTCAGGCAGCTATGAAGATTAAGTTGAGCGCTACGCTTTATAGACCACTTGTCGCTTAATTAAGCTCTGATCTCACTCGACCTTTGTTGAACATATTGAACAAGGGCTTTGACATGATCCACTGGCGTTTCGGGAATAATCCCGTGGCCAAGGTTGAAAATGTGCCCCGGTCGCGTGCCAACCTCCTCTAAAATTCGATTGGCCTCCGACAACACAGCGCGCTCTTCTGCGAGCAGCGCAATGGGATCTAGGTTGCCCTGCACGGCAGTGGCCCCGGTTGCATCCCACGTTGGGATTAACGGAGAGCGCCAATCGAGGGCCATCACCTCCGCACCGCAAGCCGCCATATCAGGCACAAGCGCGGGATTGCCCGTCCCAAAGTGAATGATGGGTACAGTGCCCTGAATCCCCTTGATCAGCTTCAAAGAATGGGGCGCAACGAACCGGCGATACTCTGACACCCCCAGTGCCCCAACCCAACTATCGAACAGCTGGACCGCTTGAACGCCCGCGGTGATTTGAACATTGACATAATCGATCACTGTGGTCGCGATCTTGTCCATCAGCTGATGCCAAGCTTCAGGATGCGAGTACATGAGCCGCTTCACGTGGGTGTAGTTTTTTGAACCCTGCCCCTCAATGGCATAGGACGCGAGCGTGAAAGGGGCGCCAGCGAATCCGATCAAGGGAATATCAGAGGGCAGTTCCTTGCGAATCAGTTGAATGGCGTCGGCAATGTAAGGCATTGATTCAATGGCTGGGGGAGCCGTCATCACATCGATCTGCTCAAGCGTCCTAATTGGATTGCTAATTGAGGGACCAAACCCCGCGATGTAGTCAAGATCAAACCCAAGCGGCTCAAGAATAGGAAGCAAATCTGCGAATAGTATGGCGGCGTCAACTCCTAAAATCCGCTGGGCATCACAGGTCACCTTCGCAGCGAGATCTGGGGTTTTGAAAAAATCTAAGCTTGGCGTTTGGCCTTTGACCTCGTGATATTCCTTCATATATCGACCCGCCTGACGATTCAACCAGATGGGCGTGTAGGGTGTCGGTTCACCTCGACAGGCTTTCATAAAAACGGAGTCTTGTAGTGCTTGATTCATAGTCGCTTCCCAGCTCGGCTCGCCATTATATCGCTATCGGACCATTGAAAGTGGACCGAACGGCCTCGCAATCGCAAAGGCACCGCCAATCGATAAGGGTTCCTTAGGCCTTACGATCGATAGCAAATACACAATATGAGGGAAGACAATAAGCGCCGGTAAGACAGCAATCCATACGCCACGGCATCGATCCCTTCAGCATCAGCAACGACACGAGACTGACAAAGGCAAAGACACGAACTGGATAAATGTTGGTATGGAACGACCGATCAGTTTTCATAATCAAACTGTGCCGCCCGCCGACTACTCAATCCAGCGGTGCTCCTGGAAGGACGCATACGCCCTTACTGTTATTGATCCACTTCCTCAAGTGGGATGGCGACATCGACGATTTGCTCCGCCTCGTAGTCGACACCATCCACGTCGAATCCGTGCATATTCAAAAACGCTCGCCTATAGCCACTAAAATCGGTGATCGCATTGAGGTTGGCTTCTGTGATTTCAGACCAATGCGATCTGACGTACGCTTGAATGTCCTCGGCCATTTCGAGCTCATCCATCCGGAGCCGCCCTTCGTCATCTCTGCGTTGCCCCTCTTTCGCGAACAATTGCGTTCTGAACAGTCGATCAACTTGTTCGATGCACCCCTCATGAGTACCGTTCTTTTTCATCACCTTGAACAGCAAAGACAAATAAAGGCTCATGCCTGGAATGGCAGAAGCAGCCTGGGTCAGCAACCCCTTCATCACGATCACTTCGGCTCGCCCGTTCAACGATGTGAGTTCCTGATTAAGCGCCGCCGCCGTGCGGTCCAGATCTTCCTTAGCCTTGCCGATGGTTCCGTGATAGTAGATCGGCCATGTCACCTCGCTACCTAGGTAGGTATAGTTAGTGGTTACGCATCCCTCAGCGAGACAATTCGCGGCGGACAAGGCCTTCATCCACTCAAACCAATCACCACCACCCATCACTTTGACTGTGTCCGCAATCTCATCTTCACTGGCCGGATCAAGACTAATCGATCGGATTTCTCCTGAGTTAAAATCAATGGTGGAACCAGAGAACGCGTCGCCAATGGGCTTTAACGTGCTTCTCACCGTCTCGCCTGATGGCAGCGTGCGCGCTGGAGCTGCTAACGAATAAACGACCAGATCGACTTGCCCCCAATCAGCTTGAATTTGCTCAATCACCTTGGCTTTTAGAGAGGCCGAGAATGCGTCACCGTTAAAGTGTTTGGCATACAGGCCGCGCTTTTTCGCCTCGCGGTCAAACGCGGCCGTTTTGTACCACCCTGGGGAAGCCGTCCGCGCGCCTTTCGCTGGCCGCTCAAAAAACACGCCCATGGTCGCCGCACCACAGCCCATTGCTGCAACAATTCGACTGGCTAAACCGTAGCCTCCGGAAGCGCCAATCACGAGCACTCGCTTTGGCGCATCATCGATCGGCCCCTGCGCTTCAACGACCTGAATCTGTTCATCGACGTCTGCGGCACAACCAGCGGGATGAGCCGTCGTGCACAAAAATCCCTTGATTTTTGGTTCTATTCTCATGATGTCATGCTCCCTATCGCTGCCATGCGCTGTTATTGGGTGGTGTTAGCTTTTGCCATCTGTTCTCAGCCGCTATCCACTGGCTCTATCGACTGGTTGTCGTCGACTACTGATCTAGGACTCGATCTAATGCGCTGGTTTTCGCAGGATCAAATAGGCGCCCAATAATACCATTGGCAAACACAGAATTTGTCCTTGGGTGACCCACCCTAACGCCATAAACCCTAGATGCGCATCCGGCAGCCTAAAGAATTCGGTGCAAAACCTCAGTGCGCCGTATCCGAGCAAAAATGCGCCGGACAGCTGGCCGGCTCGATTGGCGCTTCGACTGAACCACCAGACAAACAGTAAAAGCATAGGGCCCTCGGCCACCATTTGATAGATACTTGAAGGGTGACGGGTAACAACATCGCCAGGATAGACCAGCGCCCAAGGCACATCGGAGACTCGGCCTGGTAGCTCAGCATTAATGAAATTCCCGATGCGACCACAGGCCAGACCTAGAGGTACCCCTAGTACCACGAAGTCAGTCACTGAAAAAAATCCGCGCTCTGTCCGGTTGGCATACACCCACAGCGCGACAATGACGCCGAGCAATCCTCCATGGAAAGACATCCCTCCTTCCCAAATCCTGAACAGTACGAGTGGATTACTGATAAAGGCATCAAATCCGTAAAACAGGACATAGCCGATGCGCCCACCCAAAATGACGCCCACCATGCCAGCAGATAACAAGTCCGAGATTTGCTGGTCTGACCACGCACGATCACCTGTTCCACGTGTTGCTTTCATGATCCGCCAACACAAGAAAAACGCAGCGAGATACGTCAACGCATACCAATGAATATTGATCTGTCCGAAAATCGACAGCGCAATGGGATCAATGTCTGGGTACTTCATCCTGCTCTTGTCCTCTGCCAAGGATAACAATGCCTGAGATCATACTGGCAGGCGGCATAGTGGCGCGAGCGCAGTCTTTATCCTAACTTCTTAGCTTTGCTATGCTCGAGATTCTCGTTTACCCACTGTGATCCTATGTGTCTTATCGCCCTGGCCTATGACCCCTTAGCTTCCGATCAGCTTATCGTCACTGCCAATCGCGATGAGTTCCACGCCCGCCCAACAACAAGCGCGAACTTCTGGACCGACCAGCCTTCGATACTAGCAGGCCGAGATCTTCAAGGCGGTGGAACATGGATGGGGGTTGACCGCAGTGGGCGCTTCGCAGCCTTAACGAATTACACAGAACCGACCCCCGATCCACTCCCCCAAACCACACGGGGCGACTTGATCACCCAATTTCTGGTTGGCGAGCAATCGGCGAAGGCTTATATGACGTCGCTAGCCCACACCGCCCATGATTACCGGGGTTTCAACCTTCTCCTGATGGATGATGAGGGCCTCTATTATTTCAATAACCGGCTCAAGCTGCATCAGCGCCTAGAACCTGGCACCTATGCGTTATCGAATCGTTATCTTGATTGCGATTGGCCCAAGGTAAAGCGCACAAGGGAGGCCCTCAGCCAGTGCGTTCAGTCTTCCGCGCCGCTCAATCTGGAAGCCCTCTGTGACATCATGCAGGCCAAAGGGGATGGGCGCCCTCACAGTCAGCCGTTTATTACAGATGATTTATATGGGACAAGAGCGACCACGGCAATTATCATCAGCGCCGATAGCAACGTGCACTTGCTAGAGAAGAACTATCTTGAGAGCGGAAAGCCGGGGCCCGTCAGCGCTTACTCCTTTCCCGTTGTCTCCCGGCAGGACCGCGGATAAGAGAACCAAGGCCCTCCCGCCTGAACAGCCGATCTACCGTTGCTTTGACTGCTTCTGCGGTGTCGAGTACTAACACGCGATCCAAGATCTTTTTGGCTGTCTCAAAGGAGATCGTCGATAACGCTTTTTTGACCAGCAACAAGTTCGTCATGTTCATGGACAGCATTTGATAACCCATGGCCATTAAGAGCAGAGCAGCCTCTGGGTGTCCCGCCATTTCTCCACAAACAGCAATGTCCTTATTCATATGCTTGGTGGATCTCGCGATCTGGCTCAGCGCTTGAAGCACGGCGGGAT
>CAJXDD010000152.1:0-7134 GCA_913052075.1 uncultured Gammaproteobacteria bacterium | reverse complement strand
GGGCTTTCTAGAACCACCGTGTTCACGAAACATCAGCGCTCTGACAGTTCCACGTATCAGGAATTTGGTTTCAAGATCCTCCCTATCCTTTCAGCGCGGATGCTCGGTAGCTAACCTAGCCTGCAGCGCCCCAAAACTGCTTCCTAACACTAATACTACGTAACTTTTGGTAGAAAGGTCTAGTCCCTCAAATAAGCGAATTATGGCCACTAAAGCCATATCTCAAATTGAGTTTTTATAACTCTGCGGGTTGTACTCCAGAGGCCGTGTCGACCTCCTCGCCAATGCGCCGGAGTGCGACTGCAAGAAACCCTGCACCCAGACAAAATCCTAGCCACCAGGGCATTCCAAAACTCACAGGTAACGTGCCGAGAACTATGCTGGTGAACCCTACAAGGAGCGCATAAGGCATCTGCGTTCGAACATGCTCGATATGATCACAGCCAGCTGATAGCGACGACATCACGGTGGTATCCGAAATAGGCGAGCAGTGGTCTCCCCAAACGGCGCCGGCTAATACACATGAAACAGATGCGTAAAGAATATATAGGTATTCTTGATCGGCGCCACCATGGGCGCCCAAAACTGCCCAAGACAGTGGTAAGACCAGTGGCAGCAAGATACCCATTGCCCCCCAGCTACTGCCCGTTGAGAACGCTGTAAACGCTGCCAGCACAAACACTAAAGTAGGCAAAACCCCCATCGGCAATCGATCGCCAAGACTCGCAATGAGAAAATCTGCGGTATGCAATTCTGAACTGATTTCTGCCATAGCCCACGACAGAACGAGGATTATCATCGCAAGGAATGTAAAACGGGCGCCGCTTACCCAAGCGTCAACCACCTCATCGAGCGATAACAAGCGCTGAGATAAAGTCATAACCACAGCGACCAGAACGGAAATGATGGAGGCCCACATCAATGCTTGATAGGAGTTTGCTGAGCCAACGATGTCACTCACAGTTTCGCCCTCGCCAGTAACATATAGCCCGCCCATGATCGCAAGCGTCATAGCAATTACTGGGATGATCGCGTTCATCGCCCGCGGCGGCAGTCCCTCCTTCATAGCGAGTGCTGCTTCATCATCTGCGCCGAGCGTCGAGCTTGAATCTGGTACCACCTGCCCGGTCATACGGGCACGGCGTTCCGCTTTCAGCATCGGGCCAAAATCCCGCCCCGTAGTGATCACCAGTATCACGAAGAAAATCGCCAAGAACGGGTAAAAGCTGTAGAGGATGGAGTTGAGGAAAACGCCGTAGGGGCTGAGGTCGAGGTCAGGAATTCTGGTCATCGCATCTCCAATCAGCCCAACCTGATAACCAATCCAGGTCGTCACGAGCGCAACCGTTGCCACTGGAGCGGCTGTGGAGTCGACGATATATGCGAGTTTTTCGCGAGAAATCTTCAAACGATCGGTCACTGAACGGCTGGTATTACCAACGACCAAGGTATTGGAATAGTCATCAAAAAATATGAGTAGCCCTAGCGTCCATACGGAAACCTGGCCACGTTTGGGAGTGTTCGCTCCCCGGATAATGAGCTCGACGATGCCGCGCATCCCACCGTTTCTGGAAATGATGCCGACCATTCCCGCGATCATGAACGTGAACAGCATGATGCTCACGTGATCACGATCGGCGACTGCATTGGTCAAATAAACATCAAAGCCGTCCAAAAAACCGGCGAAAAACCCTGAAAAGGTCAGACCATTAAGCGCCCACGCTCCCAGCCACAAACCGAGCACGAGCGCGGGTAAAACGCTCCTGATCAGGAGCGCAACTAGAATTGCGGTCAAGGGCGGCAAAATGGAAAACCATGCAGGAATAACCTCGACCTCTGCCTCACCAACTACGGTGGCCTCGACCATGATTTGAAATGACTGAGGGCTCTCGCTTGCGCGAACATTCTCAAAGATCAGCTGATCGTCGTTCCTCACAAGCGGAATCATTCGACCATCAGCAACAAGAGTAATGGCATCTAGCGGAGTGTTCTGGTCAAGGCTGCCTGCATCGAGTGGAATATCGTAGCTGATGTTCTTCAACATCACACGAGGCAAATCAAGTTCTGCCGGGTATGCCCGCGAAGCACTCAGGGCAACCCCAATCAGCAATAAGGCGCCAAGAAGCCCCCAACTGCGAATGTTCATTCAGACCTCCTTACTTCCTGGAGACTGACTATGACGACCCATCAATCCCTTTCCAAAGCGCGCGCCGTGCCAGGGAGTATCCCGAGAGCGCCGCCACCAAAATTTTGCTGCGACCGTCATTCCTTCTTAACACTCAACTACATCGGCGCGCAGTCATCTATAATGCGATTTTTAACGCGGAATGAAAATCAATGATCGAGACCAACGTCGCTCAGTCCGTCATTCACCACGGACTAGAGTTAGGGGCTGACTTCGCTGAGATTTACGTTGAGCGAAATCTTTCCAATCTCATTTCAACGCTCAGCGACCGGGTCCAGTCTGTCGAATCAGGCATAGACTTTGGGATCGGCCTTAGACTCATCTATGGTCACAAAGTGCTCTATGGGTACACAAACCAAACCGACGAGGACGAATTGCATCGGATTCTCAGCGAACTTGCAGCAAAAGACCTACGTGACCCTCAAACAACGGCTACGGCATTCGATTTCTCGGAGGTCAAAGAGAGGCACCCAGCAATCCAAACTCTATCAAATCATTCGGAGGTTGATTCAAGAGTAGCCTACCTCCTTGCCGCCAATCACGCCGCAAAGGCCTCATCCAATCAGATCAGTCAAACCAGGGGCCTGTGTAAGCAACGCGAGCAGCATGTCGCGATTTTTAACAGCGAGGGCCTTGCCAAAGAGGATAGACGGAATTATATCCGCGCGACCCTCACTGCCATCGCTGCAGATGGCAGTGAGCAAGCCACTGGCCAGTGGGGAGATGGGGGGTTACTTGGCTGGGAAATTAGCGAGCAACTCGACCCAAAGAAGACGGGGCAAGAAGCTGCAAGACAAGCGCTCGTGAACCTGGGCGCCAAGCCCTGTCCATCTGGTCGGATGCCTGTTGTGATCGGACCTGGATTCGGTGGCGTGATATTTCACGAGGCCTGTGGTCACCTCCTCGAGACCACTTCAGTCGCTAAAAAGGCGTCCGTATTTCACGACAAAATGGGAGAGATGATCGCAAACCCCGCTGTGAGCGCAGTCGATGACGGAACGCTGCCGAACGAGTGGGGATCAATCAACATTGACGACGAAGGCATGGAGACGCAACGGACCCAACTCATCAAGGACGGAAAGCTCACCAGCTTCCTTGTCGACCGCGTCGGTTCTGAGCAAACCGGCTTTGCACGCACCGGATCTGGACGCAGAGAGTCCTATAAATATGCGCCGGCATCTAGAATGCGTAACACGTTTATCGAACCTGGAGAGCACGCGTTCGACGATATGATTGAATCGATTGATCACGGCATTTTTGCAGCCCAGATGGGTGGAGGATCTGTCCAACCAGGCACAGGGGAGTTTAATTTTGCGGTGACGGAGGGTTATTTGATTGAGTCGGGCAAAATCAAGCACCCGGTTAAAGCTGCGACCCTTATCAGCACTGGTCCAGCGGTTCTACAAGAGATCTCGATGGTGGGAAACGATTTCTCACTGGCTTGCGGAATGTGCGGCTCTGTCTCTGGAGCGATTCCGACGACAGTGGGCCAGGCAACCTTGAAAGTGGATGACATTTTGGTGGGAGGTCAAGAATGAAACTCGACACTGCCGTCCAAGCGATTTTAAGCAAAGTCGTCGATTCCGGCGCAGAGGGCGACCTCATCATCGATCAAGGCCAGTCACTGTCGCTCAAAGCGCAAGACGGATCACTTGAAGAACACAAAGTGACCTCCAATCGAATCTTGGGCCTACGCGTCATCCGCGACGCTAAAGTCGGAACAGCCTACAGCGAAGCGATTGATGAAGACGCAATTCACACCATGGTCGACCAAGCGCTGCTAAACGCGAGCTATGCAGGTGAAGAACCAGCTGAACGGCTTATCGCGAGTGAACACCACCTGCAAACAGATGACACACTGCTTTGCCCACCTGACACCAGCAGCGTAGAAGAAAAAATTGACTTTGCTCTCTCTCTAGAGTCATCCCTTGCGACAAAGTCAAAAGTACAGAGCGTACCCTACAACGGCGTTCAAACTGGCTTCGGCCAGCGACAAATTTTTTCAACACAAGGGCTTTCAGCCAGCACACGCTACTCCACCATAAGCGCCTATGCCTACGCGCTCATTGAGGAAGGCGACGTCAACGCAATGGAGGGTGCGGGGCAAGCAAGCCGCACTTTCGATGGGCTTGATAAGGATGTCCTCGTGTCACGAGTCCATCAAGCAGGCCTCGACATCCTTCACGGCAAGCCGGTTGCCTCTGGGCCATACGACGTCATTTTTGATACAGAAACACAATCCGCCTTGTTCAGTGTTTTTTTAATGATGTTCTCTGGGAAGTCAGCCAAAGACGGCGTCAATCCAATGCGCGATCGACTTGGAGATACGATAGCCGATACCCGACTTACATTGGTTGATGATCCGGAGGACGTGTCTGGATTTGGCTATGCACTTTTTGATGATGAAGGCTCGCAAACGCAGCAAACAACGTTGATCGACGCTGGCGTTCTCGCCAACCTCGCTCACAACAGCGTTACCGCAAGCCACTTCGCCACCCACAATACCGCGCACGCCACCCGAGGCCCACGATCAACGCTCGGTGTTGGCTTGCATCAACTCAAAGTAAAGGCAGGGGAGGCTTCTGAAAGAGACTGTATGACTGGTCAGTGGTTAGAGATCACAGATCTAACAGGATTACACTCAGGCGCTAATCCCATCTCGGGAGAGTTTAGCTTCGGCGCCTCAGGATTTCTCCACGATGGACCCAACAGGGTTCAACCAGTTCGGGGAATTACAGTTGCCGGCAATTTTTACAACATGCTTAGCAACATTAGCAGTATTTCAGATACCCCAATGTGGAACTGGCAGCGATCGAGTTGTTTGCCCATGATTCGATTCGCTAACGTTTCTGTCTCGGGCTAGGCCCTAACTGAAATAGCCCATGACAGGCGCAACGCCCAAAGTACTGATTGTTGGCGCAAGCGGCTTGGTGGGCTCGGCTGCGGCAACCGCTTTCGCGCGATCCGGATGGCAAGTGCTTACCGCCTCAAGGCGAACTCCCTTTTGGATTGACGGCGCTTTCCAGCACTTTTCTCTCGATCTCGACGAACACGATTCAATTCTTCCGCTGATCACACAACATGCTGATCTAACGCATCTTGTATATGCCGCTGTTTTCGAATTGCCAGGACTCATAGCAGGTTGGAGTGATCCTTTGCAGATTGCCCGCAACGGCGATTGGTTCGATCAACTGCTGACGCGATTGCTTGAGACAACAGCCCTCAAGCACGTCACCCTACTTCAAGGAACCAAGGCCTATGGCGCTTCTATTAAGCCGATGCGTGTCCCTGCAAGAGAAGATCACCCCAGGGTTGAGCACCCGAATTTCTACTGGCTACAGGAAGACCGCCTCAAGGCAGCACACGAGGCCTCAGGGCTCCAATTCACCATCTTGAGGCCTCAGCTCATCGTTGGACCAAACCAAGGGGTTGTCATGAATCTGCCTCCCGTCATCGGCGCGTATGCGGCATTGAGGCGGGCCGAAGGACAGCCTTTTTCATTCCCAGGTGGGGCCGATTGGGTATGGGAGGCAGTGGATGTTCGACTCGTAGCCGACGCCTGTGTTTGGGCAGCTGGTCATCCCAATGCGGTCAATCAAACCTTTAACCTCACCAATGGTGAAGTTTTTCTCTGGCGAGATCTTTGGCCAGCGCTTTCCAGCGTACTGGATATAGACATGGGACCAGACGAGCCGCTCGACCTCGTGACCTACTTCTCGGCTCGGATTAAAGCGTGGCAATCACTAGCGAAGAAGCATGAACTGATCGAACCAAACTTGATGCGTTTACTTGGCGAGTCACACCACTACGCCAATCTCTGTTTTGCGCACGGCTCTATCGCAAGTCCGCCACCAGCACTCGTTAGCACCATCAAAATCAAACAAGCCGGTTTTACCGATACCCATAACACCGAGGCTTCGTTCTGCCACTGGCTGGCTGTACTCCGGGAACGGAGGATTATTCCCTAAAAATTTAAATTGCCCTGCAGAGTCTGATTTAAGACACTGATGACTTATATCCATCTACAGGTGACATGAACGCACTAAGCTCGCTCAGAGTCATAGAACTCGGCACAGGCCCAACGGTGTCGCTCACGTGCATGATATTGGCTGACTTTGGGGCTGAGGTTTTGCGGATCGAGCCGCCAAGGCCTGGACCACTAGATCGGCTTCCTGCGGCGCCAATGTGGAAGCGAGGCAAGTGCGCTACAAAACTCGATCTTGATAAGCAAGACAATCTTAAGACATTGCTTGAGCTACTTGGGTCGGCGGATATGCTGGTCACCAATTGGCGATCATCAAAGCTCACGGCAAGAGGCCTCGATTTCGAGCACCTAAGCCAGACTCACCCTCACCTCAACTTGTGCCACATCACAGGTTTTGGACTTCATGGACCACTATCCGATTTACCTGCATACGAACATGTAGTCGCAGCTTATACCGGCCGGATGCTGCAGTTCGCCGGATTACGAGACCGCGCCGGCCCAGTATGGAGCGCCGTGCAGGTCGCCACTCATATTGCTACTCAATCCGCAGTGACCGGCATTCTGGCCGCCTGCTTCCAGCAATCAGTAGGCGAGAGAGGGCGATACATTGAAACAAGCTTGATGAAAGGCTTACTGCCCTACGACATGGGGGGGCTCATCGCGCTCCAGCACCGGCAAGAATTTGCGGGATTCTTGCCCTTGCTTGATCGGAACGATAACCCACCCAAGCCCAGCCTTTATTACCACCCCGCCCAAGCGGGCGATGGGCAATGGATGCAGTTTGGGAATTTGCTGCCCCATTTATTCGATAACTTTCTGATTGCCACCGATCTGATCGATGTCCTGGCCGACCCACTGTACGACCCAGCCCAAATGTTGCTCACAGAGGAATACGCCCACGAGGCATTTAGGCAAAGGATGCTGGGGCGCATCCAATCCCAGTCATCCGCCGCGTGGATGCAAA
>CAJXDD010000151.1:0-7154 GCA_913052075.1 uncultured Gammaproteobacteria bacterium | reverse complement strand
GACACAAGAGAGGCGCGCTTTACCGAATGGCAAGCGGATGTCGCGGCGATCGCCGAGCAATGCCCGAACGTGATCGCGAAATTAGGCGGAATGGCTATGCCTGACAACGGGTTTGGCTGGAGCGAGCGCGACCAACCTGCCACTAGCGATGAATTTGTCGTGGCTCAAAAGCCGTATTACGAGCACATGATCGACTGTTTTGGCGTACATCGCTGCATGATGGAAAGCAATTTCCCAGTAGACAAATACTCGATTTCCTACCCAGTGCTTTACAACGGTCTCAAAAAGATCGTCGCATCGCGTTCGGAAGCGGAACAAGCAAGACTGTTCTACGGTACTGCCGCAGAGGTTTACAGGATTGCCTGAGGCTAGAGGATATAGCCGCTCGAGCCAGTCAGTGTTCGAGCGCAAATCGTTCGAAAGGACATCCTAACGACAGCTCCTTGAGGGCCATTCTCACAAGCTGCCTTTACAAGTTGTCCTCACAAGCCGTCCCGATAGACAAGCTCGATCAAGCCAGAGCGCTAGTGTATTGAAGCATCGCTGTACGCTGTGGGCCGATCCTCGGCAATGACGGAAACCCGCTCGCCGTAACGTGAGTGCGGATAATAATCCCATACAGCATGATGCTGAGTGCAGCGGTTATCCCAGAGCGTCAGCATCCCGGGCTCCCAGCTCACTCGAGCGGTAAGCCTCGGCGTCGAGTCAATATGACGAAAAAGCATGTCGAGCACACTGCGACTTTCAAAGGCTGACAGCCCTTTGATCCTAGACGTGAAGCCACTATTGACATACAGCACCGGCCGCCCTGTCTCGGGGTGCATCGCAACAACCGGGTGCGTGCTTACTGGATACCCACCCTCAGGTGGCGTCGATTTATAGGCACCGACGTAAGGCAACCCGCCATCATGAATGGCCTCAAGCCCGCTCAGAAATAGCTTCATCGGCTCCGACAGTAATTCATAAGCGAGATACATATCGGCATAGAGCGTATCGCCCCCGCCACACTCGGGAACTTCTTTCATATACAACAGCGAGACTTTGGGTGGATGATCATCGCAAGTGACGTCGGTGTGCCAACCGTCGCCTGCAGTGTACGCAGAATCTTTGGTAGTTTTGACCTTCAAAATATGGGGATCGATATCCGCTCGAATATGGTGCATGGGATGCGTGTGCAGCGTTCCAAATCTAGCCCCAAATCGCTTGTGATCCTCTTGGGTTAAATCTTGATCAGGGAAGACCAGCACCGACCAATCCCTCATCAGCGCCTGAATCTGGCTAAAGGTTTCATCGCTCATTGGCTCACTCAAATTGATACCCCAAACTTTTGCACCGAGATGCGGAGTCAGCGATTCAATTTTCATATGACGGTCTCCTTTCTGCTCAGAGGGTCGCTTCACAGGGTCGGTCCAGCCATGCGTATTCCTCACAACGCTGACCAATAACCCTCGATCTCGCCATAAATGGCTCCCTGGGTCAATGTGCTGAAAGAGGAACGTTCTCGCGTGCCGCGGCGAATAAATGATTTGAGGGTCTCAAGGGCTAGCCTGGCCTCCGCGAGAACTGAGCAACACAGCACTGAACCATGCCATTCGCGGGCGAGCTAATAACGATGAGCCTTTTTTAAAAGACCCTCCCTGCAGGCAATCAACACGCGAGCTACTTATTGTTTGTCAGACACTACATCTCGAAACTATGTTGGGCGGCTTTGTTCAACAGCTTCGGTCGCAAGCTTTCATCAAAAAGAGTTCGTTAAAAGAGCTTTCGGCAAAAAGCTCTCATCAAAACGCTTGAGATAAAGCGCGGTAGGAAAAAATGGTTGCGAGCGAGCTGGTCTAAAGCGACTTGTCACCGAACGACCCATCGACAGTATGGTGACTTGAGCCACTTCCTTTTTGTCATCCGCCTTCGATTCATCTGATGTCTGCGCAGAGAGTGGGTCACTTTGCGTGCCGAGCGCGAGGAGGGCTGTCAAGAGTAAACCGTACGCAAATCTCAGTTGGCCATTGGATAGCATCGCCATGAGTAGACCTCTACTTGATCACTATTTGCTCAATGAAAATCGGCTCGACGGGAAAATCCAAAAAATCTCCCTGGATGTCAGTATCTTGATCAGCAATATCATCAACGACATCCATTCCAGCGACGACTCGACCGAAGACCGCGTATCCAAAGCTCGCGCAAGTTCTCGGCTTTAGGAGTCCGCGCTCTGCGGCCGCCACTCGCTGTTCTTCCTCTCGCCGCGTGCAACTTTCCTGCTGATGATCAAGGTGTGGGTTGTCAGCGACGTTGATGAAGAACTGACGTGTCGCACTATCAATGGCATCCATCCTGGCCATGGCCAGTGTGCCTCGCAGATTGGTCAATCCATTATCTGCTTCATTCCTGAGCTCATCGGATTCAGGCAACAGCGTTAAATCGCTTCGATAGCCCCCGGTCTGCACCATAAACCCTGGGATCACCCGATGGAACAGCGCATCCTTGTACCCATCGGCGGCTACATAAGCCAAAAAGTTAGCAACCGTCAGTGGCGCACGATCAACGTCCAGCACTACCTCAATCACGCCTCGATTGGTCTCAATCACCACGTCCGCTGCCTGCGCTATTTTGGCGGCGCCAGTCGTTAGCATCGCTACCACTGCAAACAACAAGGTGGGCCGATGCGACTTTTTCCTTTGTGCAAACGGATGGTTAATTTTATTTTGCATCAGACACCTCGAGGGGGAATCGTTAGGCTTAGTTTCACGATCCTGTCGTCCTGACTAAAGCCACGGCGCCACCAAGGCTTCAATCGCGCTAACCGTGGCAATCGGCTCCTCCAGCATAAAATGGTGGTGCGTTTCATAGAGCGTAATGCTGGGCAGAGCATAAGGCGCGACCCGAATCATGTGATCGGCAAAGTATGCGCCCTCATCAGTCGAGTGCTCACCCAATATCAAAGCGGACGGGCAGCGAAGGGCCTCAAACTTATCCGTTTGATCGATACCCATCTCAAGATCATCAAACAAGGCGGGGTCGAATTTCCACGTCCAACCACCGGCCACCGCCCGCAGCGATTTCTCAGCAAGGAATGCCAATACTTCAGGATATCGATTGGGTTGTTCGGGTATCAGTCGATACCTCCCAAGGGCAACGTCACGATCTTCATAAATCCTGGTGGGCCTAGCAGGACCTCCACGCTCGGCGCGTTGATTCCCCCACTCTACATATTGCGCTCGCGGCGCCACAGTAAAATCGGCGAATACCACGCCTCGAAGTTGGTCCCCGTAATGATGAGCCGTCTCAAGACCAACAAATCCGCCAAAACTGTGCGCCACCACAACAGGTTTCTCTCCGAGTTCTGCATCTCTGCAGACAGCTATGACCTCCTTGGCGAACGTCTCGCCCGAATACGCTGCTCGCCAATCACTATCGCCGTGCCCTGACAAATCAATCGCCGCTACTCGAAAGCGTCTGGCAAGGTACGGTGCGACCCACTGCCACCAGTGACGGTGCGCATTACTTCCATGAATCAGGATCATTCCGGGGTTCGACGTGTCCCCCCAGACGCTATAAGCAATCTGCGCACCATCAACCTCTGTCAGTGCAGCCTTCTCTTCAGACGCCATCGCGCCTGTCAACCATTTGGGTGATTCCACCGATGCCTCCTGTTCCTTGCCAGCGCACTCTAGCACGCGATTTCTGCCATTTCACAAATCGCAAGGTCATGCGAATCATAAGGCCATGGTTCGAGGCAAGATCTGCTGGTAGAGTCTTGGTAACGGTAAGTAAACAGAAGCAACGCTAGCTTGGAGATCTGACTAACAATGGACGGCATGAATGTAGTTGTAATTGGGGGCACCTCGGGTATCGGTCTGGCAACAGCGATATCTTCCGCGCAACGTGGCGCAACAGTATTTGCCGCAGGGCGATCACTAGACAAAATCGAAGCCTGCCAGGCGAGCTACCCCGATATCCAATTTAGACAGGTCGACACCCATGATCCCGAAGGACTTAATGCGTTATTTAGCGAGGCTGGCCCTATTCATCACCTAATCGGCGCCGCAACCGGCGCGACTCGTACTAACGGGCCTTTCATGTCTCAAAGCGATGAGCAGTTTCGTGCCGCTTTTGACAAGTTTTGGGGCTACACCCATGTTGTTCGGCAAGGCGTCCCTCACTTAGTAGAGGATGCTTCAATCACGCTCGTCTCCGGAACGCCGGCAAGAAAGTGTAATCCAGGCATGATCTCGGTCAGTTGCACCGGATGCGCTGTTGAAGGCTTTGTACGAGCCCTAACGCCCGAACTCGCGCCTATTCGAATCAACGGCGTCGCACCAGGCATTATTGATACCCCTATGTTCGATCACTTTGGGGAGAAAAAAGCCGCTACCCTGGACGCAATCGGCGCCAATTTTCCTTTAGGCCGCGTGGGGCAGCCCGAAGAGGTCGCCGAGGCAATTCTACTTTGCATGAGCAATACCTACATGACCGGGGTAGTTATCGATGTAGACGGTGGGGCACTGCTCCCCTAATGCGATGTGGAAGAAAGGCTGGTTAATAGGCCATCATGGGCATTAGAAGCCCGACTGGCATGGCAGGATGCGTCACTCGGCCATAAAAGCCACCGGGGAGGCATGTCGCTGACGCCAACTTACTCCTAATTTTGAAGCCTAGGAGGATAGGTAGTTTGGTCCTAGGCTCTAATTGCACGCTTCATTGCTTTGGCCTCACGACGTCGTGCATGAAGGACAGGCTCTGTATAGCCATTGGGTTGCTCAGTTCCTTTGAACACCAAATCACAGGCAGCCTGAAAGGCAATACTTTGCTCAAAATTACCTGCCATGGGCTCGTAGAGTTTGTCTCCAGCGTTCTGGGCATCAACTACGGCGGCCATTTTCTCGAGCACCGCCCGAACCTCCGCCTCGCTGCAGAGGCCGTGATGCAACCAATTAGCAATATGCTGCGATGAGATACGAAGGGTTGCCCTGTCCTCCATCAATCCCACGTCGTGGATGTCAGGCACTTTTGAGCAACCAATTCCTTGATCAATCCATCGCACTACGTAGCCAAGGATACCTTGAGCGTTATTTTCAAGTTCCTCGTTGATTTCATCTGAAGATAGGTTCTCTCCAGCCAGAAGCGGGATTTTGAGCAGCGCCTCTATTGATGCTCTCTGCTTCCCTAGAATCAATGACTGCTGCTCTGCGACGCTCACCTGGTGATAGTGGACCGCGTGCAACGTTGCCGCCGTAGGAGATGGGACCCAAGCGCAGCTGGCCCCTGACACGGGGTGCACAATCTTTGCGGCCATCATTTGTGCCATTTCATCCGGCATGGCCCACATACCCTTCCCGATCTGCGCTTTACCCTTAAACCCTGTCGCTAGGCCTTGATCAACATTCCAATCCTCATAGGCGTTTATCCAATCCTGCTGCCTCATCGCCGCCTTTCTAACCACCGCGCCGGCCAACATGCTGGTATGAATTTCGTCCCCCGTTCGATCAAGAAACCCGGTGTTGATGAAGATCACTCGCTGTCTGGCTTGGTATATGCAACGTCTCAAGTTAATCGTGGTGCGACGCTCTTCGTCCATGATTCCCATTTTGAGCGTCAGCGGAGTCAGGCCGAGACGCGCTTCAATTGCACCGAATAGCTCATTAGCGAAGGCAACCTCTTCAGAGCCATGCATCTTTGGCTTCACAATGTAGACGCTACCAGTCCGAGAATTCTTTCGACTGGTTTTGCCCATTAGGTCATACATGGCGATGGTACTAGTGAAGTACCCGTCCAAAATCCCCTCGGGTGCCTCTTCGCCACCGCCCCAGAGCACCGCGTCGCTGGTCATCAGATGCCCAACATTCCGAATTAGCAGAATACTGCGGCCTGGGAGAGTCAACTCCTGCCCGGCAGGATCTGTATACACGCGATCTGGCGCCATCTCTCTCGTCATCACGCGACCATCTTTCTCGAAACTTTCCTTGAGGTCGCCCCTCATCAGCCCGAGCCAGTTTCTATAAACCAGCGTCTTGTCTTCCGCGTCTACTGCCGCCACCGAATCCTCACAGTCCTGAATCGTTGTGAGAGCGGATTCCATGATGACGTCTTTGACAGAGGCTGGATGGGCTGCACCGACGTGATGATTTGGGTCGACCTGCAGTTCGATGTGGAGCCCATTATTTTTTAGCAGCAGCGAATCAGGTGCTACACGATCACCCTTAAATCCCACGTACTGTTCAGGTTGGCGGAGTCTATCTGTCTCGCCAGATGAGAGCGTTGCAATAATGCCCGCTTCGTCCACGGCATACTGAACGACTTCGGAATGCGTTGTGCATGCGAGTGGCACCATCTCATCGAGCATTGCGCTTGCTTTCTCGATGACGAGGTCCCCTCGCTGAGGATTATAGGATGACCCCTTCTCAGTACCTGTTCCCTCAGGAATGAGATCCGTTCCATACAACGCATCGAAAAGAGAGCCCCACCTAGCATTCGCCGCGTTCAACGCAAAACGGGCGTTCATAATAGGCACTACCAACTGAGGCCCAGCCGTTATTGCAACCTCTGGATCAACGCCACTTGTTTCAATCTCAAAGTGATCAACATCCTCTTCTAAGTAATGGATTCGACGAAGAAACTGCTCATAGTCCCTAGGTACAATCGCCTTGCCCTCGGATGCCCGGTGATAGTTATCGATTTCGAGCTGCATTGAATCTCGCTTGGCAAGCAGTGCCTTATTGCGAGGGCCAAATTCGTTGAGCAAGGTCTCAAGATTTGCCCAATACTGATCGGCATCTAATTCGAGCCCCGGCAGCACCTCTTGCTCAATGAATTGATGGAGCTCGCGCGCTATTTTGATCCCGCCCTGGGTGACGTATTGATTCATGGACGACCTCGTCGAATGGAAAAAACACGGCGCCAGTGTACACACTCGCACCATTGATATGAACGGGTTACACATACGTGGAAGCCTTGATTTGAGGTTAGTGTTGGCCCTGCTCAATTGCACTTCTAGATAAGAGAGCTCTCGAAAGCGATCTAATTCCAGATCGAGTAAGCTCTAGTTGAGTAAGGTCCGGTAGCTAGAAGGGAATCACACTATGCGTAACCACCGTCTGCGAAGATGTTGTTTGTCGGTACCCGGCAGTCGCGAGGACATGCTGGAAAAAGCAAGACAA
>CAJXDD010000150.1:0-7187 GCA_913052075.1 uncultured Gammaproteobacteria bacterium | reverse complement strand
GAACAAAAGAAGTGCAGCTCAACATCATTGCCAAGCGGGTGCTTGGTTTGCCGGACTAGGCGCTCAATCACAGAGCGTTAAAGGAAGTGGCGGGTTGGCTTGGTGCGCCACCGAAAAAACCCCTAGCGTGCCTGTGTATTCAAACGAGGCGACCAGCAAACCCTGATCAGGATTAGAGTTGTCGGGCAAAAAGACCATGGACTCAGGGCCGCGATGGCGACGGTCCCTGAAAAAGATGCCGCCGATGGATTTTCCTTGCTCTGGATGGGTGAGATCGTAAGCGAGAATACCGTCGCCGCGTTGCGGACTAACCATTAGGTTTTAAAGTGAGCCTCATTCTCGAGTAGCAGAAGCGAGATTCACGCTTGGTTGAAAGGTCCCCGGTGCTAAATCTGCGAACGTCACCTGCTGGACGCATTGTGCGCTCTGGGGTTTCAAGGTCTATCCGACAAGGCATCGAAGTTTCTTGTATCTCCGGACAGATGGAGATCTATTAGGCTCGCAGCGATTGTGCGGCATGCTAAGTATTGTTTGCTAAAAAAGGCGCTCGCCATCACCTATAGCGCCTGCCTCTTTAGGACTAGTGAACAATAGATTGTCGCTCTTATAACCCTCTGAATTTGCTCACCACCATGCGGCCTAATTGATTGACTTTATCAGGTTGGTGCTCGTAAGGCGGGAAAAGTGATGATGGGCGGGCATTGAAAGGATCACTAACCCGAGAGGCGTTCTTCTGCAGTCTTCGCCCATCGGTCGCAAACATTCCCGAGGTGGATATCAAAATGTCATTGGTGACAGCGCCACTAGACCTGCCCTACCATGAAGCCATTGAGTAAGGGGCAACCTGAATGAGCGAGCCGGTCATTTGTATTACAGGGGGCGCAAGCGGCATGGGCCTTGCCACCGCCAGGAAGTTTGATGCTGAAGGGTGGAAGGCAATCCTGATTGATCTATCAGAGCATCAGCTCGAGCAAGCAAAGCAGGCGCTGAGCGCTCGAACGGTGACCATTTGTGCAGATGTGACCCAAGAGTCAGATATGCAAGCGGCTATGGAGACTGTCCGCGACGCAACCGAGGGTCGACTCGATATTCTTTTCAATAATGCGGGGATAGCACCCGGCGGCTTGCTTGAGTCGCAGGACACGGCCACCATTCGCGCCATTTTGGACGTCAACGTACTCGGCGTGATATTTAGTATCCGCGCGGCGATGCCCATGCTGAAAGCGACCCCCAATGCGCTTTGCATCAGTACCTCATCGTCTGTTGCGACGTATGGTCACGCGACACGGTCGGTCTATTCAGCGTCGAAGTTTGCCGTTAAGGGTCTAACAGAGGCTCTATCGCTGGAGCTAGAAGGTGACGACATTCGGGTGGCTGATGTGCTGCCTGGCTGTATCGACACACCGCTATTAAGAGAGGAATTGGCCAAAGGGAGCGGCCAACCTTTCACTGAGTCGATGCTGGAACGGCTACCGCAGTCGGGTGCGTACCGATTGCTTCCTGATACTGCAATCGCCGACGCGGTGTGGTCTGCCTACGAGAACGCTGACCAGATTCATTTCTATGTGCCTGAAGAAATCGGCAACACAGATAAGGTCAAGGCTCATGATATTCAGGCCGCGAAAGAAGAGATTCGGGAGTTTCTTTTTCGGCCGCGCTAGCAAGCGGCCGATTAAAACGTTGCAATCTATCGTCGGTAAGGACATGGGGAAGAACATCGGTATGTCGATTAGGCCAAGCGGTAGCGGCTCACAACATTCGCGAAACCGCCGGGGGGCAAAAGAATGGTCATTGGTCGCGTTCTGCTGGCTAGTCATTGGCCTCGCAGCCGGGTGCGGGAGTGCGCGCGACACTGTGAGCGGCCAGATCCACCTAGATGACGGCACGATCCAGGGGCGTCAATACGAAGAAGGGCTCCACGCCTATATGGGGATTCCTTACGCCGCGCCTCCGACCAATGATCGTCGCTGGAAACCGCCTGCTGCTGTGATGCCTTGGTCAGGCGTGCGAGACGCGACTTCCCCTGGTCCGGCTTGCATGCAACCTTCATCGCTCGCCGCTTTCTATGATGAAAACATCACCCATCAAAACGAAGATTGCTTGACGCTGAATGTATGGACCCGTGCTAGTGCCGCAGATGACAGGCTACCCGTCATGGTTTGGATTCACGGTGGTGGACTAGTGACAGGGTCGGGCGATCTCTACCCCGGTTTTGAGCTAACCAAAGAAGGGGTGGTGCTGGTCACAATCAACTATCGGTTAGGGCCCTTCGGATTTTTTGCTCATCCTGAGCTTACCGCTGAAGGCGGCGGGCTCTCGGGTAACCAGGGCTATTTGGATCAGTTAGCGGCGTTGACCTGGGTTCAAGCCAATATCGAGCGCTTTGGCGGTGACCCGGGCAATGTCACGGTCTTTGGTGAGTCCGCCGGATCATGGAGTGTATCGGTCCTGCAAGCCAGCCCCCTGGCAAAAGGGTTAATGCACAAAGCCATCGGCCAGAGTGGCGCGAGGCTTTATACCATGGCCACGCTTGAAGGTAGCGAGAACGGTCAGCCTAGTGCACATGATCGGGGCGAATATGCAGCAAGTGTCCTAGCGGCAGCGGAAACGCCGGATTTAGCGGCCCTTCGAGCATTGCCTGCAGAGACCGTAATAGAACGGTTTAAGGGGTCACCGCAGTTGATGATGGATATGGAGGCGAGCACCGTGGTGGACGGCCGCGTTCTGCCGAAACAGCCGCGTGAGATTTATGCACGAGGAGAGCAGCTTGATATCCCCGTTATGTTGGGTTCAAACGCGGACGAGATGACCACATTACTGGATGTTTTTCTTGCTGGTGGCGAGGATATTCCCACTGCTGAGCTGCTAAAAGCGCAGATCAATATGCTGGGTGAACAAGCAAATTCGCTCTTGCCTCTCTACGCGGATAACGGGGCGAACCCGTTTGATCGGGCTCCTGTTGAAGCGTTTCTAACCGATATGATGTTTACCCAGCCCATGCGTCTTTGGGCTGAGGCCATGGCTAACGTGTCATCGTCGGCTTACTTGTACTGGTGGTCGTATCCGACTCGGCTCGAGGGAGCAGAGGATCTCGGTGCATTTCACGCGAGTGAAATTCCGTATGTCTTTGGCCAGGTTCGGGACTTTGCGGGGCTCCCCATTATAGAGACAGATCAGGAACGCAGATTAGCAGTCACAGCGGGCAAACTTTGGACGTCCTTTGCGAAGACGGGTAAGCCAAGTGCTCCAGGCGTTCCAGACTGGCCGCCTTTTGAGTTATCGAGTATGCAAATGCTAGAGATCGGTGCTGAGCTCAAGGTCGTCAGCGATGTCAGAGGTGCACGTGTCAGTGCGCTGACCCGCGCAACGGGCGGGAGTCTGACTGCACCATCCTCTTAGCTAGCACCGGTGCTGTCACTCGCTGGCTGGCTACCGGTAGTTGAGCCCAGCCAACTCACCTTGTTCTCG
Organism: uncultured Gammaproteobacteria bacterium; assembly: GCA_913052075.1. Lineage (GTDB taxonomy): Bacteria > Pseudomonadota > Gammaproteobacteria > Pseudomonadales > Azotimanducaceae > UBA9926. The sequence goes on along the minus strand of CAJXDD010000150.1, from coordinate 3,719 downwards.
CCAGGCCCGCATTCGGTCGAAGAAAGCAATGGGTCCTTTCCCGTAACTCGCGTTCTGCTTGGAGAGCGGGTTCGGTTGCCCCTCGTTGTTGTAGTAACCGGGTGTGCACTCAGATTGGAAGGCCTCGCTAAATCGTGAGAGACCGATGATCTCTTGAACCCAAGCTTGCTCAGCATCTAGATCGGCCTCAAATTGTTTGATGGACCGATCTCGGCAGGTATCAAGCAAGTAGGCCATATGCCGCGCATTTTCATCCATGGCATGGGGAAAATTGGTGGTGAATGCCGACTGCGCATTGCTCATGATGAGTAGATTAGGAAACCCATGACTGTGTAGCCCATGCAAGGTTTTGATACCGTCGCTCCATTTCCGGGACAACAGCACCCCATCTTTACCTTCGACATCGTAGCCCGCTCGACGTGAAAACCCTGTACCAACCTCAAAGCCGGTCGCGAAGATGATGCAGTCGACTGGGTATTCCTCGCCGTTGGCAATCACACTAGTTGCTGTGATTGCGGTAACGCCTTTGCCTTCGGTATCCACCAGTTTCACGTTAGAGCGGTTGAAGGTCGGAAGGTAGGTGTCGTGAAAACAGGGGCGTTTACAGAATTGGCGATAGTAGGGTTTGAGCGCTTCGGCAGTGCTTTGATCCTCGACGATTGCATCGACTCGAGCTCTGATTTGCTCCATCTTCTCGAAATCAGCGAGCTCCATGAGCCTCCCGACTTCTTCCCCTGAAAGGTTCTTCCCGCGGTAGTTGGCCATCGAGATCAGGTTACGGATGATTTCAGTCCAGCCATCCATGACCAGGTCCTCCTCAATGACTCTGCCTGAGGTAAGGGCATTGAAATTCTCCATGCGATCGCGCTGCCAACCCAGAGGGAGTGATGCGGCCCAGTCGGGGTCGGTCGCCCGGTTATCACGCACGTCAATAGAGGAAGGGGTCCGCTGAAAGACGTAGAGTGCTTTCGCCGCCTCGCCAACATGTGGGATGCATTGAACGGCAGTTGCCCCGGTGCCGATGACGGCGACGCGTTTGTCTGCCAGACCGGTTAAGCCGCCTTCTGATGAGCCGCCGGTGTAGTCGTAGTCCCAGCGGCTGGTATGGAAGGTGTGGCCTTTGAAATCAAGAATGCCCGGAATTGCTGGAAGTTTTGGGCGATTCAGTGGACCGTTGGACATGATCAAGAACTGACACGTCATGTTATCGCCTTGATCGGTTTTGACCCGCCAGCGATTGTGATCGTCCTCCCAAGATACCGCAGTCACTTGGGTGCCGAGGCAGGCGTTGGTGTAGAGATCAAAGTGCTCTGCGATGTTTTTGCTGTGCGCGAGGATTTCGGGGGCAAACGCATACTTATTCTTCGGGACGTAGCCGAGTTCTTCGCAAAGCGGCAAGTAGATGTAGGCTTCTGTATCGCAGGCGGCGCCCGGGTAACGGTTCCAGTACCAGGTCCCACCAAAGTCGCTGCCTTTTTCGATCAGGCGGAGGTCGTTAAAACCCGCTTCCTTTAGGCGAGCGCCCGTGAGGAGCCCGCCGAACCCGCCCCCAATGACTATGATCTCAGTGTGATCGGTATAGGCGGCTCGCTTGGTGGCCGTTTCGATATACGGGTCATCGTTGTAATCGCTGTAATCGCCGGTGATCTCGATGTACTGCTCATTGCCGTCTGCCCTCAGGCGTTTATCTCGCTCTTCGCGATATTTTTGGCGCAGTGCGTCCGGGTCAAAGGAAAGATTGGTAGCTTCCTGGGATTCCATTGGCGTAGCTCGTGTTGAATGCGACTCGGTTGAGTAGAGCATAAAACCAAAGGAGCGTTAAGCCAGTGGGGCGCTCGGCTGGCGTGTCCGGGTGCTGTGCGCAGTTGGTATTCACTACTGAGAGATTCGAAACAGGGCATGGATAAGCGAACAGCCCGATGAAGGAGCAGATAGCCTGTATCAGGCGATGGCTCGGAGCGTTATGGGGTTCGAAAAAAAGGGTCAAGGAATATAGAGAGTTCCTTCAGCTATCAACGTCGCTGCTCCGAGCAAAGCAACTCTGTCGTCTTTCACGGTAACCCTTAGCTCTCCGCCCCTTGATGAGCACTGTCTTGCGTGAAGCGTCTGCTTACAGAGCTGGTCAGCCCAATAGGGCCCAAGGCAGCAATGGGCAGAGCCCGTCACGGGGTCCTCGTTGATGCCATGAGCGGGGGCAAAGAAGCGCGAAACAAAATCGAGATCTGGCTGGCTTGCCGCTGCGGTCACGATGATGCCCCTAGTATCGATTGACGCGAGGGCGGTGTAATCGGGTGCTAGTGTGGTGACGTCTTCCTCGCGAGGTAAGACAACCATCAAGTCAAATATGGAGCGCGCGTAATGGCTGTAGTTTTTGATTCCAAGTCCCGCTATGAGGGCAGGGTCGACAGGCGCCTCAGTAGGCGGTGTTGCGGGGAAGTTTAATTCCAGAAAGTCACCTTCTGGTGCACAGGTGAGCTCGCCGCTCAGCGTTTGAAACCGGTAGTTCGGAAGCGCTGCACCAAATGTTCGTTGTAAAGCGTAGGCGGTGGCTAGCGTGGCATGCCCGCAGAGCGCGACTTCGTCTTTCGGTGTAAACCATCGCAGCTCAAACCCATCATCGATGGCCCGCACGAAGGCGGTTTCAGACAAGTTGAACTCGCTGGCTATGGCTTGGAGTGTTTCTCGCGGGAGAGGTTCCGTGAGCAAGCAAACGGCTGCGGGGTTGCCGGCAAATGGCTCGGACGTGAATGCGTCAACCAGAACGTAGGGGATGGTGGCCAAACGAGTACTCCAAGCCTGTCAGCCTAAACGCTATCACGAATGGGCAACGCGCGTTGCGATAATGAGCCTCCGAGGAGGTCGCATCTAAGCCAGGCTGCTCGTGGGAAATCGTTGGGAGTTAGCGGCTTGGCTGGAGTCCCTCTGAGCAATGCCGGTCGATCTGTCCTCAGAGTGGAACGAGAGATCGCATCGACCCCTGGCTATAAGACGTTAGTCTTGTTCCATAGACCAGGTTTTGCTGGTCTCGCGAGCGAGCTCCCATTCTGACAGGGTCTCGATTCGTCGCATGTTGGGTGCAGGCCTTTTGATCTCTGGCGCGTCGCTGGTAGCCGCTTTAATTTGCGCGGGGGCTTGTGGTGTCACGGTGCTGTCCTAGCTCGTTAATTGGTAGTCTGGAAACGTTAGCCGGGATCTTCCCGATAAAAAAAAGAATTAATTACATCTAATATATTCGTAATAAGAATGAATCCATTCATTTATGGCTATCGTGCCCTCTGACGAGATCATGTGAAATACTGAAAGCAGACGAGTGATGCTTGACTCTGAGAGGCGGCTCGGGCGGAATCCAACCATGCAATCAAAGAACGAACCATCGCCAGGGCCGCTTAACGGCGCGCGGATCATTGATCTTTCTGCTGTGGTCTCTGGACCAATGGCTGCCGTTGTGCTCGCCGACCAAGGCGCGGAGGTGATTAAGGTTGAACCACCAGGCTGGGGCGATGGCGTCCGTTACCTGGGTGCCAGTCGAGGAGGTGTGAGCGCGATATTCTCGCTGATCAATCGAAACAAGAAGTCGCTTGCCGTGAACCTGAAGCATCCCGATGGGCGAGCGATATTGATGCGCTTACTCGCCACAGCCGATGGGGTGATGCACAACTACCGACCAGGGAAGATGGAAAGGCTTGGGCTAGGGTATGCGTCGCTCCGTGAGCATTTCC
>CAJXDD010000149.1:0-7222 GCA_913052075.1 uncultured Gammaproteobacteria bacterium | reverse complement strand
GGCTCTTTATGACATCCAGCATGACAGGCTACTTTAGCCTCGTTGACCAAGGTCTTTCTTGCGAGGTTCGATCGGTCAATCACCGCTTTCTAGAGATCTCTGTGCGCGCACCTGAGGGGCTACGCTACCTTGAGCCAATCATCCGTCGTCAATGTAAAGCGAGCCTTGGGCGAGGCAAGATCGATTGGACAATTCGGTCAACCGGCGAAAGCGACGCAGCTTTAGCCGTTGATACCGCCAAGCTCACTGAGATAGCAGATGCCCTTGAAACCATTTCGCAATTCGTCCCTAGTACCCAGCCCGCCTCACTGACTGATCTGCTTGCATGGCCTGGCGTAACGTACACCCCCACAACATCACCCGACCCGGGCCTAATTGAAACCTTCTTAGACAGGGTTTTAAAAGGCCTCATTCAAGCGCGACAGGCGGAAGGTCAAGCCCTGCAAGCCATTCTTTTGGACAAGCTCGATGCATTGAACCACCATGTAGCCACGATTAAGTCCGAAACAGGACGCCTGATCGAGCGTCAAACCGAACGTCTCCGGGGTCGTTTTCAATCGCTTAAGGTCGATGTTGAACCCGAACGACTTCACCAGGAAATTGTGCTACTGGTTCAAAAAAACGATATTGGCGAGGAGCTAGACCGTCTCTCAACCCATATCGATGCGTTTACAGCGCAACTGGACCAAGCAAGCTCATCTAAAGAGAGTGTCGGTAAACGCCTAGATTTTCTGGTCCAGGAGCTGAACCGGGAAACCAACACCATTGCCGCTAAGTCTTGGGATAGCACACTCACACTACGTACGGTCGAAATGAAGGTGCTTATTGAGCAGCTACGGGAACAAATCCAGAATGTTGAATGAGCAGCCTGTAGATTGCCTCGCAGCTCTCGATCTCGTACTCTCTCCTGTCCCCTAGCCCTACGAGAATTAACTCACTAATGACTGCAGCACCGGGGTCAATTGACCCTTACTTATTTGTCGTTGCCGCCGCATCCGGCACCGGAAAGACATCACTCGTGGCGGCGCTAAGGGAGCAACGGCCAGACCTGGCGGTGAGCGTGTCGCATACCACAAGACCCATGAGGCCGGGTGAGCGCGACGGAGAAAACTATTACTTCGTTGAGCGCGAGACCTTTGAAACGCTCAGCGAGGACGGTCAATTTCTCGAGTCAGCGGAAGTCTTCGGGCATCTCTACGGAACAAGCCTGAGTGAGATAGACCGAATTAAGGCATCAGGCCAGAGCACTCTCCTTGAGATAGACTGGCAGGGTGCTTTGCAGATCAAACAGCAGTTACCGGATGCCCAACTCATTTTCTTGCTACCGCCATCGCTCGGCGCGCTTCGAACCCGTCTATTGGGACGAGGGCAGGACAGCAGCGAGGTCATTGAGCAACGTCTTAGCTTGTCAGTCAGCGAAATTTCCCAGTATTCCGCGTTTGATTATCTCGTTGTTAACGACTCCTTCGACCTTGCATTGAGTCAGCTCAATGACATCATCAGTGGCCGGGGTGAATCCTTTCGACGCGGCGTTCAAGAAATGGCGCAAGGCGAGCTACTCACAGAATTGCTGACTGGGTCGAGCTGATAGCTCTAAAGAGTCTTCTTGCAGCGTTTACACTTTCTAGCTACACTTCGTCCCCCTTTGAAGTTGCGATGGACCTGGGGTGTCTGAACGTTCGGAACATCGCTTCGCCGTTAGCCCAAACGATTGATTATTAGTTGCTAGCTAACTGGACAACTTCCATCCATCATTAAGTCGGCACCACTAATCAATGATGACGGCTTTAAGATTACGAATTTAAGAGGATAGACCATGGCCCGAGTCACCGTTGAAGATTGTCTTGAGAATGTTGCGAACCGATTCGAGCTTGTCATGGTAGCAAGCAAGCGTGCACGTCAGATCTCTACGGAAGGCAAGGATCCCTTAGTTCCGTTGGAAAATGACAAGCCAACGGTGCTCGCGCTTCGCGAAGTCGCAGATGGATTAGTTGGGCCAGACATTCTCGCAGAAAAGCCAAAAGAAGACTTTGAGCCTCTTGCTATGGATTTGCTCAGCGAAGCCTTTGACCGCAAGCCCTCTTCCCCAGAGGAATTTTAACTGGCTGGCTGAGATCGACCCAACCGCCCCTGTGAAATAGAAACATTAGGACACTTTAAGCAATCCAACCGTTTCTGCGTTGCAGTCGTACTCAACTACGAGTAGATTCTGTTCAAGACCCGTCGTCTTGATGAAACGACATGTCAACCATAGATACCTTTGCTGAAAACCTTCACGGATACCTAGCCCCAGAGCAGGTCGCCCAAGTTGTTCGCGCCTACGATTTTGCGGAAGAAGCCCACGAGGGGCAGACCCGGAAGTCAGGTGAGCCGTATATCAACCATCCACTTGCCGTCGCACAGATCCTGGCCGACATGCGCGTCGACCACCAATGTTTAATGGCAGCGCTACTCCACGACGTGATCGAGGATACAGGCGTTCCAAAGCAGTTGCTCTCGACGAACTTCGATGATCAGGTAGCGGAGCTGGTGGATGGCGTCAGCAAGCTTTCCAGCATGTTCCTGTCTCGAGCTGAAGCGCAAGCCGAGAATTTTCAAAAAATGACCCTCGCCATGGCCAAGGACATCAGGGTCATCTTGGTCAAATTAGCTGACCGCCTCCATAACATGCGTACCCTTGGTTACCTGGACCCAGAAAAACGCCGAAGAATCGCTCGCGAAACCCTCGAAATCTATGCGCCGATTGCCTTGCGCCTTGGCATGAATACGATCCGAGTGGAGTTTGAAGAGCTTGGCTTCAGAGCGCTTTACCCACTTCGATCAAGCATGATTGAAAAAGCGGTACGCAAAGCTCGCGGCAATCGGAAGGAGGTAGTCACCAAGCTGCAGAATTCCATCACTGGACGTTTGGAAAAGGAGGGATTTTCCGCCCGTGTCTTTGGACGAGAGAAACACCTTTACAGCATCTACACAAAGATGCGCTCTAAACGCCGTTCATTCGCCGAGATCATGGACGTTTACGCGTTCAGAATCGTCGTAGACGACGTCGATACTTGTTATCGAGTGCTCGGCATGGTGCACAACTTGTATAAGCCCGTAGCCGGCCGATTCAAAGATTACATCGCGATTCCGAAAGCCAACGGCTACCAGTCCTTGCACACCACACTGTTTGGCATGCACGGACTGCCCATCGAAATTCAGATTAGAACAGAAGAGATGGAGGAGTTCGCCAACCACGGGATTGCTGGCCACTGGCTATACAAAACGAGCGATGAAAGCATGACGTCAGGCCAACACAGAGCTAGGGCGTGGATGCGAGGATTACTCGAACTACAGCAGAGCGCCGGAAACTCGCTTGAGTTCATTGAGAACGTCAAGATTGATCTATTTCCCGACGAAGTCTACGTCTTCAGTCCGGGAGGAGACATCTATGAGCTACCCCAGGGCTCGACCCCTGTAGATTTCGCCTACGCAGTGCACACCGATATCGGCAACACGTGTGTAGCCTGCCGAATCGATCGCCGCCTCGCGCCACTGTCTGCCTCCCTTGAAAGCGGACAAACTGTCGAGATCATTCGTTCTGCGGGCGCCCTGCCGAATCCCGCTTGGCTTAGCTATGTCGTGACAGGAAAAGCTCGCAGCGGGATCCGCAATGCATTGAAAGTACAACAAGAAAACGAATCCATCGAATTAGGCCGGCGGTTGCTTGAACGCGCCTTGGCGGCCCTTAATTCGTCGTTGAGCGATATTGAACCCAATTTCCTCTCTCAAATCGTCGAAACTGGCAAGTTTCAGAACGAAGAGGATTTGCTTCATCAGATCGGCCTCGGCAACCAAATGGCCAGCGTCGTTGCGAGGCGACTCGTCCAGAGTCAATCTGCTGATGCGCCGTTAGAGCTTGGTTACGAGGGGCCGCTTGCCATTAGAGGTACTGAAGGCATGGTCGTGACCTATGCACGATGTTGCCGGCCTATTCCTGGTGATCCAATCATTGGACACATCAGCGCAGGCAAAGGCATCGTAATTCACATCGATAGTTGCCGAAACATGGGCGAGCTCCGCACCAAGGGCGAAGAGGTGATGGCCGTCCGGTGGGAAGACCAGATCGACCAAGAGTTCACGGTCGAAATGCGCATCGAGCTTGAGCACGAAAAAGGGCTCATCGCTATGCTAGCCTCGACCATTACTGGAGTCGACGCCAATATCGAGCGGATCAGCATTCTTGAGCGCGACGCGCGACTCACGACAGTCAACCTTCTCCTACAAGTCAGGGACCGAGTCCACCTTGCCACCGTCATCAAGAAGTTGCGTCATATTCACCATGTTAATCGCATTGTCCGAGTCAGGAACTAACGGTGAAGCGAGAGGCCATTCAGACTGACAACGCTCCAAAGGCGCTAGGCCCTTATTCCCAGGCCATCCGTCATGGCAGCATGCTGTTCGTTTCCGGACAACTTGGCCTTGACCCAGTCACCGGTCATTTGGCAAGCGACGATATCGAATCGCAAGTTAATCAGGCGTTATCGAATGTAGAGGCCATCTGTCTTCAAGCAGGAACGAGCATCCAGCACGCGCTCAAGCTCACGCTCTACCTCCAGGATCTCTCTGACTTTGCAGCAGTAAACCGAGCGATCGAAGCAAATCTCACCGCGCCCTATCCCGCTCGGGCAACGACTCAAGTTGCGGGCCTGCCGCTTGGCGCATTAATCGAGATTGACGCTATCGTCGCGATTCATGCCGGGTAAAAAGGAGGCCGCTCAGCGTCACCCGGCTGATACACCAGTAACCACACTGAAGGGCGTTGGGCCCGCCGTCGCCGCCAAGCTCGAACGACTCAACATCACCACTGCGGAGGACCTTCTGTTTCATCTACCATTTCGTTATCAGGACCAAACCAAACAAACAATGATTGCTGACCTGCAACATGACGGCGAGTGTGTTATCGAAGGGCAAGCGATTTCTAGCCAAGTTCAGTTTGGCAGGCGCCGGAGCCTGCTCGTGACCATCGAAGATGAGACGGGACGTTTACCGGTGAGGTTCTTTCACTTCAATCGCTCGCAACAAGCACAATTCGATGCTAACCCTCGCGTGCGTTGTTTTGGACGGATCCGCAAAGGGCCACGTGGCCTTGAAATGATTCATCCCCAATATGATCGCAATCCCAAAGCATCTCTGCCTGATACGCTGACTCCGGTCTATTCAGTCGTTGAAGGGTTGGGCCAAGCCAAAATGCAGTCGCTTGTGCGCCAGGCTTTGGCGATTCCGGGACTAGAAGCCGCGTTTAAACCACTCACTAGGGATCGCCCAGCGGCTGATTTATGGACGGCACTAACCATGCTCCACTCGCCACCTGCTGAAGAGGATCTAGCGGCCATACAGCGCGGCGAGCATCCCGCCCAGCGATTACTTGCGTTTGAGGAACTCACCGCCTACCAGCTCGGCATGATGCTCTGGCACCGTGAAACGCAAGCCGAACCAAGCCGTCCGCTTGAATGTCCAGCGCCGATCTTTGAGGCGTTCACAGCCAGACTGCCATTTGACCTTACCGGGGCCCAAATACGGGTCGTCAACGAAATCTTTGAAGATCTAAGACAACCCTCCCCTGCCCTTCGTCTCATCCAAGGCGATGTCGGTGCGGGAAAAACCGTGGTCGCCGCACTCGCTGCACTCGCCGCGATGGCATCCGGCGGACAGGTGGCGCTTATGGCTCCGACCGAATTGCTCGCTGAGCAACACTTCGAGACCCTAACCAACTGGTTTAAGCCGCTGGGGTTTCATGTTGGTTGGTTGTCGAGCAGCGTTAAGGGAAAGTCGCGTGATACGGTGCTAACGCAGTTAAAGGCCAACCAAATACATTTCTTGGTGGGTACCCATGCACTTTTTCAAAGCCAAGTTGAATTCGCACAGTTGGGACTTATTTTAATCGATGAGCAGCACCGATTTGGGGTTGCACAGCGCCACGCACTCTTTGAAAAAGGCGAAGATCAATTCCGTCCGCATCAACTCATTTTTTCGGCGACACCGATCCCCCGAACCTTGTCAATGACCCTATACGCTGGCGTAAATGCCTCCGTGATTGACGAGCGCCCTCCAGGCAGAACACCGATTACGACTCGTGTAATGGCCAGCGAGCGCAGAGAGGCCGTCATCGACCGACTTGCCAAGGCGTGCGCAGAGGGCGCGCAAGCCTATTGGGTATGCCCCTCGATTGACAGCGAAGATGGCCAACTCGTTAGCGCAACCCTGACCCATCAGCACTTAAGCAAACGCTTAGCCAATCATTCGGTTGGCCTCGTGCACGGCCAAATGAGCAGTCAAGAAAAACAAACCGTCATGCGCGAATTCAAAAAAGGGAAGATCAGTGTCCTCGTGTCCACGACGGTAATCGAGGTCGGTGTTGATGTACCCAACGCCGTATTAATGATCATTGAGAACGCCGAGCGATTTGGGTTAACCCAAATTCATCAGCTAAGAGGGCGGGTAGGCCGAGGCGATCAGGCCAGCGCCTGTATTTTGCTATACGAATCTCCGCTCGGTAAGACAGGCAAGCGGCGTCTTGGGGTGCTCCGGGACTCCATTGACGGATTCTATATCGCTGAACAAGACCTTCAAATGCGCGGTCCGGGAGACATGCTAGGGCGAGACCAGTCGGGGGAAGTGCTGTTTAAGCTCGCCGATCTGAGAAGGGATGCAGACTTGTTAACAAGGGCGCACGAGGCGGCGAGCGAGTTGCTCGCCGGACCCTCCGGGCTTCAGCAAGCACTACTCAATCGATGGCTCGATTTCCCGCCGATGAAGCTGCAAGCCTAGCGGACCGATTCTGCAGCAAAGATCTCATCTTCAAATTGACCTTCGCTTCGAGCCACAACGCTCGAGACCGTAGCATCACCCACCACGTTGACAACCGTTCGAGTCATGTCGAGCAAGCGATCAACGCCAATAATGAGCGCGATTCCTTCAACTGGCAGTCCCACTTGAGTCAAGACGAGCGCCAGTGTGATTAGACCCACACCTGGGACAGCAGCCGTACCAATCGATGCCATGGTTGCCGTCAAAATCACCATCAAATAACCGGTCAGACCAATATCAACGTTAAACGCCTGGGCGATAAAAACGGTGGCCACACCCTGCATAATCGCAGTCCCATCCATGTTGATGGTTGCACCAACCGGAACCACAAAACTTGCAATCTCGTTACGCACACCAATGCGCTTTTTCACGG
>CAJXDD010000148.1:0-7345 GCA_913052075.1 uncultured Gammaproteobacteria bacterium | reverse complement strand
TCGAATCGGGTAAGCCTGCTCGACCTTGTTCATACCAACAAAATTGCCAATGTTGAAATAAGAGGGATCGCGCGCTGCCCACTGGATAGAGGTTTGGGCGGTGACATTGAGCGCCGCAAATCGCGGAATATCTTCCTCGCTCACAAAGTCCATGTGCGCAATGGTTGCTCTGACGGTCTCGTTACCTGTGATGCGCCTTGCATCTGCAATGGCATCCAATGTCATTCGCACGGCAGCCCCACCAATGGCATGAACATGGACTGGGATGTCCGCCGCAAAGTAGGTCGTCACTTGTTCAGTTAAATCAGTCTTCGACACCATCGGATGTCCAAAGTCTTCATCCGGTGTGTCCACGTAGGGCGTCAGCAAATAGGCGGTGTGCCCCTCGGGCACGCCATCAGCCACGATCTTGACTGCCTCAGGGCGCGAGCGATCACTTGAGAACCTCGCTTGATAGTCTCTAAACCTATCAGCGATCACACCAGGTGCATCACTTTGGAAGACTGAGCCGAACACTCGAAGACTGAGCGCACCCTCCTCATCCAGCACTTTTAAGATTTGATACGCGTCTTCCTCTGTGGGCGCTGAAGCGGTCGCGTCGTACACACTCGTCAAGCCAGCGGCGGCCGCTCTCGGCAGCCAAGCCATCAATCGGTCACGGTAAGCCGCTTTGTCGCCTGGGATGAATTGCGCCCGAATGAAGCCGCCCGCTCCTTCACGTGCAGTGCCTAGCGGCTGATTGGTCAGTGGATCTCGCTCAAAAAAGCTAACGCCTGGCTGGGGATCCTCAAATACTGCATCCACACCTGCTTCTCGCAGGGCTCTGGAAGAAAACCAGGTCGAATGCCCATCAACCGAACCCATAATGACGATTCGGTCGCCAAAGACCTCATCGAGTTGGCTGGCAAGGGGGCCTTCAGCGGGAAACAGGTGATTTTGCCAGCCCCTTGCATACACTGGCCCCGAGCCTGGGTTTTCATCACGTATAGCCACGAGCGCGTTCGCTAATTTCTCAGGCGTATCAGCAAGGCTAAGGTTCACACCCACATCGGCATAGGATCCATTGAAGATATGCGTATGCGAATCTATCAGGCCGGGCAATAGTAGCCCGTTGCCGATTTCAATCACTTCAGTGGCTTCGCCCTTGAATTGCTCAGCGCCTGCCGCATCGCCAACGTAAACGATGGTCTCGCCTCGGATCGCAACGGCCTCCGCCCATGGGCGACTCGGTTCCGCTGTGAATACCTTACCCCCTTCAAACACCCAATCCGCGGGAGCTGTTTCCGGCTCACTGGAGCAAGCGGCTAACAGCGTCATGCAGCCGATGAGCCATCCACTCGCTAACCGCCTCATTGATCTAACTCCGAGCGGTAGATTTCACCGCCCTTCATCACAAAGACCGGAGACTCCAGCGTTCGAATATCTTGAAGTGGATCGCCTTTGACAGCGATCAGATCTGCATAGGCGCCGGGGTTAAGCGCGCCCACTCCCTCCATACCAAGTAGCTCCGCACCTTTCACGGTTGCGGCTTGAATGGCTTCAAGCTCGGTCATCCCGTACTTGACCATATAAGAGAACTGCTGAGCATTTTTGCCATGAGGGAAGACCCCGGCGTCAGTCCCGAACGCAATATTGGCACCCGCCGCGTGAGCTCGCCTGAAGCCATCTCGCTGCGCCGCGCCGACCATCCGCTCTTTTTCTAGTGACTCAGGCAAAAACCCTGCAGCCTCTCCTCCCTGGAGAATGTAATCGCTAACAAAGATATCCATCACCAGCGTCGTGCCGTATTCCACCGCTAAGCGAATACCTTCATCGTCAATGAGACTGGCGTGTTCAACCGAATCAACCCCTGCTTTGATGGCGGCGATGATGCCTTGTGTGCCATGCGCGTGGGCCGCCACCTTGATGCCTCGCCGATGAGATTCATCCACCAGGGCCTTCATCTCGGAATCGGTATATTGCTGATCGCCAATCGCGGTGCCCTTGGATAGCACCCCGCCGGTGGCACAAAATTTCACAAGGTCTGTGCCGTACTTCTTATTCCTGCGGAGTACCTTAATGATTTCTGCAGCCCCATCGGCAACCCCTTCGGAAAACTGACCCGCCTCCGGGGGTAAAAGATTGTTATCGCAATGCCCTCCGGTAATCCCAACCGAAGGGCCGGAGACCCGCATTCTTGGACCTGGCACATCACCTGCGTCGATCGCATCGCGAAGGGCAACGTCTGCAAAACTGCCAGCACCAACATTCCTGACCGCGGTAAACCCCGCGGCTAATGTTTCACGCGCATTTTTTACGCCAAACAGCGTGTTCCGAGGAACACTGGCGGCGAGGTTGCCATAGCCTTGGGCATCAGCATCTCCAATAAGGTGAACGTGCGCATCAATCAAACCTGGTAGCACCGTTACATCCCCTAAATCGAGCAAATTCTCGAGACGGGTTTGAGGCGCGGGTGAAATCGACTCGACCCGATCATCCACCACGCGAATGACATGGTTAGTCAGCATGTCTCCTGACTCAACGTCCAGCACCCGTGCCGCTTTGATATGAACGACATCACTAGCAGCCGGGCCAGCGTACATGAGCGCAGCGGATAAGAACGCCAACCGCCATTGTGCGCTCAATGTTCTGAAAAGCCTGTTCAATGGTGCAATCCTCATATTTAGTTTGCGTGGTAACGCTCGTATCTTAGCCTGTATTCGCCATAGCAATCTCACTGAAGAGGGCGCCTCGCCAGCGTCTACCGACCTTTTGCTATCCATATGCGCGCCAGAAAACCGATCGAGCTTTTATCTCAGCAAACCAAGACACCGAAGGCACATCACCACTAAACGCTCAACTATAGAACGCTGCGTGTCTGCTTTGCTGCGCATCCGCTTTATGGAACATCTATTGTTACAATGACCTCGCCTGCTATGGCGGCGCACTAGGCAGCACCCTGCCTTGCTTCACGCTTTTATCCATTTTGCTCCTGGGATCTTCGACACCAACCATGCAAGACGAATACCCGCTCACCCCTGTCCCGCAGAGCAACCATCGAACGTGGTGGTCTGTCGCCGCCATCAGCTCACTCGTTTCGCTGTCACTACCCACCTTTTTGACAGGGATTGAAGTCGGCCGAAGTATGGCCTGGGCGGATGCCGTTATGGCCATCTATCTAGGTTCGATCATCCTGGCTGCGATTGGCGGCATCGCAGCAACGCTGGGTGTGCGGTATCGGCTAACCAGCTACGCGCTCATCCACTTAAGCTTTGGTGGAAACGCGGCAAGACTCGTCAACCTTGCATTCGGCCTGAGTCTAGTGGGCTGGTTTGGCGTAAACGTGGACTTATTTTCCGAGGCAGTGCTCGATCTCATACAGCCCAGCGAAACCAGTGCTTCCTTGATTCTCATGATTGAGATCAGCGCAGGCCTTTTAATCACCTTATCGACCCTTTTAGGTTTCATTTGGATCAATCGCCTTTCTTTGATTTTTACGCCCATATTGATGGTGGTTACCGCCTTGCTGCTCCGGGTGTGGCTTGAGGGCGACGCTTCGATCACGCCAATGCCGGTAGATTCACTCACCTTTAGCGAGGCGGTATCCGCAGTGGTTGGTGCAGCGGTTGTTGGCGCGGTCATTCTGCCTGACATTACCCGCTACGTGCGGGAGGCTTATGGCGGGTGGCTAGTATCCTTTGCCTGCTATTTCCTCGTGGCGCCGCTGGTTATGGTAATCGCAGCAGGGGCGATGAGCGTTCTCCAGACAGACAGCTTACTCACACTCATGACGCTGAGCGGTCTTGGCGTGGGTGCCGCGCTCATCGTGGTGCTGGGTAGCTGGGTGCTTAACAGCCTCAATTTATACAGTGCTGTGCTCACTATTCGAGCGAGCATTCCGGAATCGCGCCAAATGGGAACCACTCTTTGTCTTGGTGTGCTCGGCATTGCCGCTGCAGCCATGAGCATCACCACCTGGTTCATCGACTTCTTGATCTACTTGTCTATCGCGTTCATCCCGATCGCCGGCATCATGCTGGTGCACTTCTACACGGCGCTCCAACCCGTGCCGCAGGATGCACTTACACCTCGTGCTATTGAAGGCTCAAAAAGCAATTCACAAGCGATCATCGCCTGGGTCGCGAGCCTCGCTGTTGCGCTCGCCGAAATGCAAACAGCGATCACTTTGAGCGGCGTTATGTCCATCGACTTACTCGCTTTTTCAGCGGCCTTCTATTACGCATTGAGACGCCTCGCGTGATTGTTCTCGGTATCGACGTTGGCGGCACGCACACCGACGCTGCACTAATGGACGACGGCCGCTTTGTTGATGGAGTAAAAGTCAGCTCCTCGAAAGAGGTTCACCGCAGCATTTTAAATGCGCTCGACATGCTCACTGAGCGCCAACCCGATTTGATCGAGCAACTTGATTTAATCTCACTTGGGACCACCCAGTTCACCAATGCTGTCGTTGAAAGGCGGGCTCTGGCGCCGGTCCTTGCAATACGGCTAGGTGCCCCCTCAGGGAAAGGGCTTCCGTCAGGCGTCGGGTGGCCAAGCGATTTAGCGGATCGTGCCATCAAGGCTTCACTACATTTAAAGGGCGGCCACCTTTTTACGGGTGTGTCCCTCTCGACACTCGATGACCAGGAAGTAGCGAGTTGTCATGACCTGCTTAGCAAGCATCCCGATTGCCCGGTGGTAATCAGCGCGCCCTTTTCACCGATCCGACCCGAATCCGAATTGGACCTAGCGAAGGCACTCGCTCAGCAAGATCCCAGGAGACGGTTCACCTGTTCACAAACAATGGGAGGACTTGGGCTACTCGAACGCGAGAATGCTGCCATTCTAAACGCGGCGCTTCGCCCCTATGCCGAGGACGTCGTGGACGGATACCATCGAGCGCTTGACGATCGGTCGATTAAAGCGTCGTTTTTCGTAAGCCAAAATGATGGCACCGTGCTCTCAGCGAGTCGCATCAAAGCTCTACCGGCACTAACCTTCGCTTCAGGACCAACCAACTCCATCCGCGGCGTTGCCGAAGTAACCGCCCTAAAGAACGCGATCGTGATCGATGTCGGTGGCACCACGTCAGACATCGGTGTGCTAAAGCAAGGCTTACCCAGGACCTCGCATCAAGTGGTTGAAATTGAGACCGTTCGCACCCATTTCCGCATGCCCGATCTCGTCTCTCTTGGACTAGGGGGCGGCACCCTCGTTCATAAAGACGGTACGTTTGGTCCTGAGTCAGTGGGTTATGAGTTAGGCAATAAGGCGTTGGTGTTTGGCGGCAACACGCTCACGCTAAGCGATATCGCCGTTAGAGCAGGTGCCATGGCAATTGGCGACCCATCTTTGGTCGCGCACCTTAGTGACGGGTTCATCGACTTAGTCTATGACCGGATTCGCGCTGCGGTGTACCCACTCGTTGACCAAATGCGGGGAGAGCAAACGGCGCTACCCGTCACCGTGGTTGGCGGGGGCGCGGCCATCCTGCGACCCTGTGCCGAGGCACACTGGTCTTTTCTTGATACCGCCGTAAGCGGTCTCGTCAATGCCATCGGTGCATCTGCCGCGGAAGCGAGCGGCTATGCGGACGAAGTCATACATTTTAATGACGAGCCTCGGGCCCTCGCGATAGAAAGACTGACCGAGAAAGCGCTCGATGATCTCGAATCCAGTGGCGGGGTGAGAAACCTCGCTGCCCTCTCGTCTATTGAAGAAAATCACGTTCCTTATCTCGGCAATGCCTGGTTTCGAGTGAAAGTGTCAGTCCGTAGCCCCATCGCGCCGATGGTCCAACCCCTTAATGTCCATAAGGTGTCGGAATGAAGACTATTTCCGCAGCCGACATTCATGATATTTCCGTTGGATCAGTGTTCCTTGCTACCGGAGGAGGGGGCGACCCGTGGGTATCGCGAATGCTAGCCGAGCAAGTGCTCACTGACCGCGGCCCAGTTCAATTGATTGGACCCGAGGCCCTACCGGATGGGGCTCGCGTTGTTGCGCTCGGCGGCGTTGGCGCGCCAACCGCTAGCCTCGAACTCTTGCCCTCGCTCGAAGACCCTGCAATCGCAGTCCGAGCATTTGAACGTGAGCTCAATGTCACCGTCGACGCACTCGTCTCTTTCGAAGTTGGCGGTGGCAATTCATTGGTTCCGATTCAAGCGGCCGCTCTACTCGATCTTCCGGTGATCGATGGCGACGGCATGGGGAGAGCACTGCCTGAAGCTCAAATGATGACTTTTGCGCTGGCAGGGATTTCACCCACGCCCGCACTTGCGCTGGATTACCGCGGGGAGACCGAGCTTTTTCAATCGCTAGACGGTGAGCAGTATGAGCCCATTATTCGAGCGTGGGCTCATTCCCATGGTGGGATGATCACCACAGTCGAGCACCTAATGACTCGGGAGGACGTTGCCAGCGCCATCGTTCCGAAAACCATCTCGTTCGCCGCAGCACTCGGGCAAGTGATCCGTCGACACGAGGGCCACTTGAAGCCCCTACTTCGGGAGGTCAGCCAGCTGTTCGATGAAAGCCTTTATGGCAGCGTGCATCCATTGTGCACGGGGAAAATCGTGGGGCTCGAACAGTCTATCCAAGGCGGATACGACATAGGCCGTGTTCACCTTGAGTCTTTTAATACGAACACATCGTTTGAGTTACTAATCAAAAACGAATTCATCCAATTGAGCCAAGGCGACGCCGTGCTTGCCACCGTTCCTGATCTCATCATTGCTTTGGACTTCGAGTCGGGCCAGCCCATCAATGCGGAGCGACTCGCCTACGGCCAACGAATCTGTGTTCTAGGCATTGGTGCGCCGCCCCATTACCGGACAGCTGACGCGCTCCAAGTCGTGGGGCCCCTAAATTTTGGGCTGAAAGCACCGTATCGACCGCTCTCTTAACCTCGCAGTGCTTGGAGTGCTCCCACCAGGCGCTCAAATGGCGGGGCGAGACCCACAAAATGATTAGACGAAGGGCTGTGGTGCATCACACCGATTCAAGCCCCTTTTTGGTGCCAAAACTCCTATCCACAGGCATTTTCCTCAGATTGAGAAATGGAAATGACGCTTGATTTTCAGTGGAAAATGCGAACAATCGCTCAACCGGTTTGGATCAGGCGGTTCTCTCGTATCGTCAAGTCCTGCTTGGCGAGAAGTGGTCGAACCCCTGATGCGACTGACTTCGGCGACTGTCCCAGTACTCGTCATCAACAATGGCGACGTAAGGGCTATCGAAGGGTCACTACAAAACCGGTTATTTCCAGAGGTTCGGCGCCTTTATAGCTAACCCTTTTGGAATGAAATTTGCGTAGCAAGTCCAACCCTGCGTGAGGCAATAACGTAAGAGACTTTGAAGTAAA
>CAJXDD010000147.1:0-7404 GCA_913052075.1 uncultured Gammaproteobacteria bacterium | reverse complement strand
TTTGGAATCCGTTTTTGAGCCCGAGGTAGGCGGTTTGGTCTGAGCGAAAGCCAGCGTTAAGTGCCCAAGTCATTAGCTCGCTTGGGTCAAACCCCAGCCATTGATCGCCGCAGATTTCTCGCGCCCAATCTTGGTCATGGGGGCAGAGATCGATCACCAAAAGGCGTCCCTCCGGCACCATCCAAGGGCGCGCCGCCTCAAAGAAAGAGGAGGGTGAGGCAATGTGATGTAAGACCATATTGATCACTAGCAAATCCACTTGCGCATCAGGATCAATCGTTAAAAAGTCTGCGTAGCGACAGTCGACGTTTTTCAGTCCCCACGCTTTGATTGCGGCCCGAGTCGCGCGGAGCATTGCTTCAGAGTTATCGACGCAAGTCACCTGTGCATACTGCTGGCTGAGTAATTGCACGAGGGGGCTGCTTCCGGCTCCAATTTCTAGCGCGGTCGCTTCTGGATGCCGATCCCCAGACTGAAGGAGATCTGAAAGACACTCGCGGTATTGGGCGAAATCGGTAATGAGCTCTTGGTTGTCTTTAAGTTGTTCATGGTTCGCTTCGAAGAATGCCGCTGAACGACGACTACGCTCTCCATGCACCGCTTCCTTTCGTGTTTGGCTCTCAAGGGAAAGCGGCATCTGATCAATGGTCTGGAATAGCGTTTGGGTGAGAGGCTCTAGTGCCGCATGAGGCGTCTTTGTGGTTCGCCGATAAAAGATCGAGGTCCCTTCTTTCCTGCGCTCTACAAGATTGGCGTCACTCAAAATGCGTAAGTGATGGCTCATTCCAGATTGGGGAGTATTTGTGATCTTGCAGAGCTCTAAGACGCCAAACGAATCCTGGCGAAGAAGGCGCAGCACCTCGAGCCGAAGTGGATCGCCCACCGCTTTGGTCAGTCGAATGAGAGGGTCGCTGGTTGAAATAGAGGCGTTCACGGCCGCGTACAGTGATGAATGGCTCGCCATCTTAATGACCGATCAATAGATTGCAAGATATATCAAAAAATTTTGATATACATTTCCCTAGCCAGTTTTCTGATTGCTCGGTCCCCTCTGCTGACAGCCCCAATTGTTTGTTGGTAGCCCAATAGGCCTTGTTCTGGCCCGATACTAAATGGAGTTCAACGTATCGGGTTATGTTTTTGAATTTAGTGAATACAGCGAGCTGACATGGCGGGCGCTATCAGTTGCCTGCTATCTTCAGTCACGAGTGATCGGAGCAACAAATGAAGGTTCAGTTACAAGCAAAATATGACCCAGCCGAAGACCGGATACTGTTTCGCGTGTCGGATGGCAATCAGCCAAGGGGTCTTTGGCTGACTAGGCGCTACACGATATTGATGCTGAAAATGCTGGGACAGTTCATCGAGCAGGATGCCGATTTAGCGGCGCAGTCCGGGTCACGCGAACGAGCAGAAGTAAGAGACTTTAAAGCCCAACATGCCCTCAAAACAGCGGACTTTGGCCAGCCTTTTGATGAAGGGTCCGAGGCCACTAACTTAGCTGCTGAGGTATTCCCAGTTGGCTTTGAATTGACCTACTCGATTAAGGATTCCCGATTGTCGGTATCGATGAAGCCTAAAGGCGATACTGCGATTCAGCTAGGGATGGATCGCGCTATGGCGTTCAATTTGATTGCGATGATCGGAAAAGCGGCGGCAGCAGGTAAGTGGGATTTGCCGCATGGCATGCTGGGACCTAAGAGCGGCGCCAATGACGGCGCTCGACCCCGCATCATCAACTGAGCGGGAAAGTTATCGGTTGACCGTCATGTCGAGCACTGTCTATATGCCCTGAGTGCTTGGCTCGCCCGCGAGCGGCAACTTGACCGATACCTTGACGCCATCGGGCTCCGTAACATTCTCAATGCTGACGGAGCCACCATGATGCTCTGCGATGACGCGAACCACATGCAGTCCCATGCCAAAGTGAAGACGATTGTCTGGATTGCCGGGTCGAATCGAGATCATGGAATCAAAGACGGCCTCAAGCATGTCAGTAGGAATAGTGGCGCCGGAATTGGTTAACGAGAACTCCACTGCGCTCGCAGATTGATTCAGTGATAGCACGATCGGTGAGTCGGGGGATGCAAAGTCGAGTGCGTTATCGACGAGCTTGTCTAGCAATTGCTCGATCCGGAAATCGCTGACCATGACATGAATAGGGCTAGTTATGCCCTGGAAAATAAAGTTTGTCTCGGGGCGCACGACATTCAGATTGTTGAGATAACTTTGGATGAGTGCCGTCAGATCAATGCGCTCAAGATCCTCGCCAATTAGTGCATCTTCGAGGTTCGCAGCGTCGGCCAAGTTTTGCACGATGAGGCCAATACGATTTAACCCTCGCTGCGCGCTCTCAAGGTAGCGCTCGCGCTCAGCCCCATCATCTGCTCCTGCGAGATTGTGCAGTGACGTGGACAAGGTATTTAAAGGGTTATTGATTTCATGACGCAGTGTGCGCGGCATATTTTCAAGAAATTGATTGTGCTGGTGCATGCGCGACAGCATCCCTGAGATGCGTCGGGCGAGATCGCCAATTTCATCGCCCGCGTCCATTTCGCCGGATAGGCGGTTGGAGGTTAGGCGGCCTCGGGTATCAAGCACGTTCGCTGTCTCGTTACCCAGCTTTCTAATTCTTCGAGTCAGCCGTGCAGAAAACGTCAAAATCACCAGAGCAAATAGGAAGAAGAAAACCAGCGAAAAGTTCACGATGGTTTGTAAGGCCTCGCGGCGAATCTCAGAAATTCGGTCCGTCGTTTGTTTTAAAACAACCGTCCCAATGACCGAGCTTTGATTAACAATGGGATGAGCAGCAACGATAACGTTGCCATCGATCGGCGTCCGGACATAGTCGACTGATGGAGCGCCTGCCAATGCGGTCTTAATGAGCGTTTCTTCTTGGCCTGCAGCGGGGCTGCTGAGTGCTTGGTCCAGCAGTAGGTAAAATGGGTTCATTAGTATTCCGAGCCAATCGGCCCATGCGCCAGAATCGGGCGCTGCGGAATCGGCCCCGAGGTCGGCGTAGCTTCCGACTTCGGCACGGATGCGGCCATCAACGTCAATCACTTGAATATTGGCGCCTGAATACCCCAGACCCTCGATGATTCGCAGAATTTCCGGCGATTTGAGCAGCACTAGGCCAAAGGCTTCGATCCCGGCTGAGGGCAGTGTCCCGGTAATGGATTCGATCGCCCGGTTCTCTTCACTATCCACATCGACGACGGCCAACCCAAAGTTTCGTGCCTCCCCCAAAAATGACAGTGGAACACGGAATTCCACAGCGTAGCCTGCACTCGTTTCAACCAACACGCCTGGGATCTGGTTCTCTGCGGCACCGTCAATGTCGTACCGCCAGCGATCATCGACCTCGTAAGCGGTTGTGACTCCCGGCTCTGTTGCCGTGATGACTATTTTTCTCGTCTCTCCCAGCGAGTCTTTAAACGTGAGTCGAATGTGGTCTGAGAGATCAAGGCGAAGGATGTTGCGATTACGAAATACAATTTGGTCGTCAATGACCTGCACAAGAGCATACACCTGGCCGTTGTGCTCGCCGAGCACCAAATAAAACTGGTTCAGTGCGCGCGATGATGAAGCAATGGGCGATGAGCCAAAGCTCACGTTGTAGTCGAGGATATCCTCCCAGTCAGAATCGTTGCCATCGATGCGGATGGGTTGCTCGAGGGGATAGGCGTAAAGTTGTTCGTAGCCATCGGGATTGATGGGGAGCTCGTCGAAAAGATCGTTTCTCCCATTCAGCAGCGTCGCCACGCCTCTTGCTGTCAGAAGCTGGGCATTGCGCTGACTTTCGAGCAGCACATCTTCCATCTCTGCTAAATACAGATAGCTAAACCAAGGAATGACCACTAGCAGAAAGCTGGTCAGTATGAAGAGCTTCGTCCCTAGCTTGGGCCCGCGAGTGGTGGCCATTCGCTACTGGGTCGACCAGCGATATCCGTAGCCGTACTCGCTCTTGATGCAGCTGAAGTTCGAATCCACCGCCTCAAACTTCTTACGGATGTTCCGCATGTGAGTATTGATCGTGTTGTTGGTGACCAACGACTGCATGGTTGCATTCATCAGCGTGTCGTATGACACGGCATGCCCTGGAACGCGGACCAGTTTGGCTAGCATTCTGAATTCGGTGCCTGAGAGATTGATCGTCTGGCCTTTCCAAGAGACGAGCAAAGCTTCTTGGTCGATGGACATATCACCCACCAACTTTGCCTCGCCGCTCCCAGTCGTGCTCCCCGAGCGAGCCTCTTGAATCCTGAGTAACGAGCTAATTTTTTCAGACAGGTAATCCAAAGAGATGGGTTTGGGAAGATAGTCCCAGGCGCCAAGTCTCAGTCCGCTAATCTTGTCGATCTCTGCGATGCGCTCAGTCAAGAAAATAACCGGCAGGTTAGGGGCGCGACTTAAGAGGTCTCTGCATAGTTCGAAGCCAGCATCAACCTCATCGCCCAAAATAATGTCGAGGATAACGAGGTCGGGTAGGGCTTCGTCGAAGCCCGCTAATGCTTCGGGCCGACTCGAGAAGCCGCGCACGGAATACCCTTTTTTGCCGATGGCATCGATATAGTTATTTCTTTGATCGGGATCGTCCTCAACGATAACGATGTTCTTTGCCATAAGGGTCTGCTCGTCTGCGATGCGATTAGTTTAGCGCGAAATGTCAAATAAGCGGTGAAGAATGCTGCATGGAACTTGAAGATCTAGCTCACGTGATTGACGCCTGTCTGCGTTGATCACCGGATATCCGGCTTCTTCCTCTCTTTTTCCTCTCTTTTGCAGTTGGATTGGTCGCTTAGTCTGTCAGTGAAACAGGGCTTTCTTGGCTTAATTCGAACCGACCCTCAGACAGCTAGCAGGCTAGGGGTCCAGCATAGCGATGAAGCGTGCTCCCTGCGTCTGGAATCCGTATCGCTTCACCAGATCTCTGGCGACACCCCAATGAGTTTGGCGCACATGCGAACTAAAAAAGTTTTTGGGCGTACCGGTGCTCGCTCGAGGTTGTTTGAACAATTAATCGGCTACCGTATGCATCATCGACGGAGTCCTGCTCTCGAAGACCGGTTCTCAACGAGAGCGTGGAAGAGGGAATCGGTTTCCTGTTTTTAGTGGGCGGCGACTCGGTAATGTGAGTTATCCACGAAGGCCGCGAGCAAGAACGCTTGGAACTATTCAGCGTCAGCCGCAGCCCTTTCCAGCACTTCCTGAAGACTCGGGATAGACGTTGCAGCCCCCGCGCGCTCAACGCTAATGGCCGCGGCAAGACAGGCTCGATGAAGTGCGTCTATTGGTGCGTCCATTGCCAATAATCCAGCGAGGAAAAAGCCCGTAAACGTATCTCCCGCGCCGGTCGTGTCGAGCACGGTGGCCCTCGCAGCCGGTGCAAAGGAGCGAGCCGATCGAGATTGGTACCAGGCGCCCTGATCGCCAAGGGTGAGGGCCACTTGAGCATTGGGGTAGGTTGACGCGACGGCATCAAGGATTCGTTCGGCATCGCTCTCGCCGGTTAGGGCCGCGCCCTCGGTTTCGTTGACGATAAATAAGTCGATTTCAGATAGCGGTAGAGAGAGTGCTCGCTCGTTCATTGGTGCCATATTAAAGGCGACTTGCATACTGTTCGATTTAGCGAGTTCAATCGCTTGCTGATTGCATGATGTTTCGTTCTGAATCAGCAGCCAGTCTTCGCTGCTCCCTTGCTTGAGTCCTTGTTCCAGCAGGGTTTGATGTTCTCCGAGATTGGTGCCGCCAAAGATAACAATTGCGTTCTCGCCAGCGTCATTGATTTGAATGATCGCGTGACCGCTAGCGCTTGGCTCCATCGCTAAATGACTCGTCTCGACGAATTGTGCCGCGAGCAATGTTTTTAGATGCTGGCCATCTTCACCGATTGCTCCAATGTGCGAGACGCGAGCACCAGCCTTCGCAGCCGCTATGGATTGGTTAAGGCCCTTGCCGCCAGGAAAAATCTCGTAGTTTGAAGCGCTGAGTGTTTCGCCGGGGGCAACAAAATGGGGAACCTGATACACGTGGTCAATGCAGCAAGATCCGTAGTTAAATAGCTGTGGCATCGAGGCTAACGTCCTTGGTTTTGGAAATGGTAATCCATTTTTGGCCAAGACGGGTTAGTTCAATCGCTCAGTCGATCTGCTTAAGGTTGGTGTCCAGAGAGGGTTTGTTTTGGTTTTGTCACCGATGATGCAACCCTTGCGTAGGGCTGGGCAGAAAGCGCAGTGATTGCCGAATCGTAGCTCAGCGGTCTTGCGTCGCGCTCGCCCTGCGTTTCCGAGGTGGAAGGCCTGGCTTATCTGGGTCAACCAATGCTGATTTTTAGTGCGACTGTCAGTAGTGATTGTTGGCGGCTTTTAGCTGCTAAATCAAGTTACTTTGCGGGACAAGAGCCACGAGCTTGCATGAGCCGACGGGATGGGAAAGAGTAAAAAGTCAGCGTGATTCCATAGTCGCTCGAGGCAAAGGGTCGCATCGGAAGTAATGCAACCGAATCAGGACAGCAGTTGGTGCGTGTTTGCCTGCTTGTCTTTTTGTGTGAGGGTGGAGAAGGGATGATAAAAGTTGAGTGCCAAGGTTCATTCATTGAGTGCATCTACAGACTAGCTCGAAACCTTTTGACGGTTCGCCGCCAACTCATGCTGCTGATTTGTTTCACGTGGGCTACGTTTTCATTAGGTGATGAGAGCCCTCAGTTGATGGTCCTCGGTGTGGCTCAAGACGCGGGCTATCCACAGATTGACTGCTTTGAAGCCCGATGCATTCCGCTATGGGAATCAGCGCCAATGCAATCCGGCGCATCGTCGCTGGCGCTCGTAACCGAGGATAGTCGTGTTCTGCTTTTTGATGCCGCCCCTGAGTTGCCTCAGCAACTCTATACTCTATGGCAAGCCACAGGCACTCGCGTTGCAGATATCAGCGGTATATTCCTGACACACGCTCATATGGGCCACTACCTTGGGCTTGCTTATTTGGGCAAAGAAGCGATCAGCGCCGATCGCGTTCCTGTTTACGTGATGCCCAGGTTTAAACAGTTCCTTAAGACAAATGGTCCTTGGAGTCAGCTTGTTTTAGAGCAAAATATCGTACTGAAGACCTTGACGAATAATCGGTCGGTGGTTGTTGCCGGCGTGCAAGTGAAGCCCCTCCAAGTGCCGCATCGAGATGAATATAGTGAGACAGTGGGTTTTTTGATCGATGCGGGTCAGCGAATACTGTATTTGCCCGACATTGATAAGTGGCGCAAATGGAATGTGGATCTAGCATCGCTGGTGCAAAGCGTTGACTTCGCCTTCATCGACGCTTCGTTCTATGGGCCCGGAGAGCTTCCAGGGCGCGATATGTCGCTCATTCCCCATCCCACAGTAGTAGAGAGCATGGATTTGCTTGAAA
>CAJXDD010000146.1:0-7409 GCA_913052075.1 uncultured Gammaproteobacteria bacterium | reverse complement strand
ATCTCGGTTGGATCTGCACCAACTCGTGGACGTTTGGCGGAGATCAGCCAGTCGGTGGGTTTGGATCGATGGAAGACCTGTTTGCAGGATACGAGTCGGTCGCTGGTGTTCCTGTGGAACCAGATCATGTTCGGTTTTGGCAGGTCTTTGGCTCGTTTTGGTGGGCGATAGGTTGCCTTGGGATGGCTGAGCATTATCGAACAGGGCCTGATAAGACCGTTGAACGGCCGGCTATCGGGCGACGCACGAGTGAGTGTCAGGTGGACTGCGTGAATTTATTGATCCCTGGTCCGTTCTCGCTTTTGGAAGCCGAACCTGATGATCTAGCGGATATGCCAACGGTTCCTGAACTCGTCCAAAGTGTTCGAGACTTCCTACGAGATGATGTGATGGGCGAGACGGCGGGCCGAACGCAGTTCCTCGCTAGAGTCGGAGCTAATTCATTAGATATTGCCCTTCGCGACTTAAAAGTTGGAGCAACCCACCGCCGCGAAGAACAAGCGCGCTTGTCGTCGCTTCTCAATCAGTCCGGGTCGCTCGAGCAGTTGCGTCGCGATTTATCTTGTCGAATAAGAGAGCGAGCGATTCCGCTTGATTCAAGTGAGCTCAAAGCGCATCTTCGGCAGACAGTGACGAATCAGGTTGCTATCGACCAACCCAAGTATTCTGGTCTCAAGCAGGCGCTCGCGTATCTTGGCGCGAGCTAGTCCAACTCAATAGCCCTGCACGAAGTCTCATCGCAGAATGGCCGACCGATGTCGGATGTGCTGGTAAGTCGGCGATCAAGGTGTCATGGACTTGCTCTGAAAGTTCCCTTGGCTCGATGGTCCATGGTTTGAGGTAATTCGGCATGGTTGGGAGCAGCTGTGTTAAGCGTATGCTGCAGCCGCGATGCCAGAGCGATCGCTCGGCGGTGTTGAGCGCAAGGCAAGAAGTACCCAAGATCATGGGATGATGCGAACATTGATTCAATGATTACAAGTTTTAGTAATGATAAGCGCTGCAAGAAATCAACATGGGGCGGATAGAGCGGGCATTGCACCGTCCCATGCGTGAGAGGCCCGATCGAGGAGTAAGGGATGGAGAAGTTTTCTTTAGCGGGTAAAACCGTGTTAATCACCGGAGCGTCCTCTGGGTTCGGCCACCACTTTGCGGGTGTAGTCGCGGAAGCGGGAGCGAACGTCGTTCTAGGAGCTAGACGGATCGATAAAATTGAGGCCAGAGTGCAAGCGCTGGCCGCCAAGGATGCCAGGGTTCTGGGCGTGCCGCTCGATGTGAACGACCCTAACTCAGCAGCTGCTTTTCTCGATGCAGCTGAGGCCGAGTTCGGAACAATTGATGTACTGATCAATAACGCTGGCGTTGAGGCAGGTGCTAAGACTTATACGATGATTGACGAAGAGGATTGGGACTATGTACTTAATACCAATCTCAAGTCTGTGTGGCGACTAAGCAAGTACTACACCGAGTGGGCAGCAAAGCAGGGTGTCTCAGGAAATATTATTAACGTTGCCTCGATCACGGCTTACCGGACTATCAAGGGACAGTTCCCCTATGCAGTGTCTAAAGCAGCGCTCGTAAAGGCCACTGAAATTATGGCGTTAGAGGGCGCGAGGCATGGGGTTCGTGTCAACGCATTGGCGCCTGGGTATATCCTGACGGATGTGTCTCGCGTGTTACTCGAAAGTGAGCGTTCGGAGACCTTCGTGAAGGGCATTCCTATGCGTCGCTATGGGGAATTTGATGACCTTGATGGACCGCTTCTGTTGCTGGCTTCGGATGCGTCCTCCTACATGACAGGGTCGACGATAGTTGTGGATGGAGGGCATATCTGCTCGGAGTTGTGATGCGCTAAAGCGCTTTTCTTATGCTATCGAACACCGCGCACCAAGCCAGCTCAGTCTTAAGCAAAGTGATAGGGGGTTGATATCTCGCAATCGCAGTGAGCCCATGCGGAGGACCCTTTACATCACCGAATTCAGGTAGACTGGCGCGCGGAAAGACCATCGAAACCTCCAAAAAGGATGGAGCCGTTAGTTCTGGCAGTAAGTATCATCGGGGTCCAAACATCGCGGAGTGGCTGCGCCACTTCGAGCTGAAATTGAGCGCCTAGATTAATAAAGGAAAACCGTGGGCGAAGAAATCTCACCATTACTGGCAGACTTGATCGATTTGGGTATTGTCCTGGTCGGCTTCGCACTTTTAATGGGAGGTGGCGATGCGCTGGTACGAGGCGCGATCGCGCTTGCAGCCAGGCTGAGGATTTCTCCACTTCTGATCGGTATGACGGTCGTTGCAATGGGGACGTCCGCGCCAGAATTGATGGTTTCTATTTTGTCAGCGCTATCCGATCACGCAGATATAGCGATCGGGAACGTCATTGGCAGTAACATCGCTAATGTGCTGTTGGTCCTCGGCGTACCCATTTTGATTTACCCCATGCAAACGGCTCAACCCGGGATTCAGAGACAAACGACCATCATGATGGCGATGTCGCTCGGATTTGTTGGTCTCTTGTTTTTGGGAACGATCGGCCGTATCGAGGGCTTGGTGTTGCTAGTCGCTTTAGCGGTGTTTCTTTATACCTGCGCTCGAGGAGATGTTCAGCTGACCGCACTCGAAGAGGTGCAAGAGCAACTGGGTGAGGCGACCGAAAAACAACTGCCATACTGGCAAATCGTGCTGTGGCTGTTGCTGGGGTTGGCGCTATTGCCGTTAGGCGCCGACTTTGTCGTGAAATCAGGCTCTAGTCTCGCGTTATCCTGGGGTATTAGTGAGGCAGTTATCGGTCTTACCATCGTTGCGCTCGGCACCTCATTGCCGGAGTTAGCGACCACAGTTGCCGCTGCGCTTAGGAAGAGTATCGATGTGGCACTCGGAAACGTGATTGGCAGCAATATCTTCAATATGCTGGCCATTGTTGGAATAACGGGCGTCATTGTTGACCTCGATATTGCTGAGGCATTTCTTCAGCTCGACGTGTGGGTCATGCTGGTATCGTCATTGCTCCTAACAGTGCTCGTTTGGCGTAGGCAAGTACTAGGGCTTAAAACCGGGGTGGTGCTACTCGCTGGCTACGGCATGTACCTCTTCTACCTTATCGTGAGTGCCTAAGGCCGAGGGCGGCTAATCATGGTTAAGTTTTCCTCTACAACAGCCATTGCGATCGTTATCGCCAATATGATTGGCACCGGTGTGTTTACTAGTCTCGGCTTTCAGTTGATGGATGTTCAATCTGGCAGCGCCATTTTGCTGCTATGGATTATCGGGGGCATCGCTGCCCTCTGCGGAGCGCTGACTTACGCAGAACTCGGCTCTCAGTTGCCAAGATCTGGTGGTGAGTACAACTTCCTGGGGCGCTTGTATCATCCTGCGATGGGGTTTGTTTCTGGCTGGATTTCTATCACCATTGGATTTGCTGCCCCAATTGCGCTCGCCGCGATGACTTTCGCCGCCTACCTAGGGTCGGCCTTTGAGGGTCTATCAAGAGAGATGCTCGCAGTGGGTCTGATTCTTTCGCTTACGGTTTTGCATGGTGTGACGCGGTCGTTAAGTGGCGGCACCCAGGTTGTGTTCACCGCTTTGAAAGTGGCGTTGGTATTAGGGTTCTCAGCAGCAGCGCTGACGATTGGCGCAACTCGTCCTATCGATTTCTCTTTTGGTGAAACAGAGATCGCCTATCTTGGCAGCGGCGCGTTCGCGGTGTCGCTCATTTATGTGAACTATGCCTATACAGGTTGGAACGCGGCGACCTATCTGATCGATGAGGTAGACGAGCCCGCGAGGAATCTACCCAAAATTCTTATTGCCGGGACGGGGCTAGTGATGCTGAGCTATGTCCTGCTCAACTATGTCTTTTTGAGTGTTGCGCCCATAGAAGCGATGCAAGGGAAAATCGAAATCGGCATGATCGCTGCCGATTACGCGTTTGGTGAAGCGGGTGGGCGAGCGATGGGGATAACGTTGTCACTGCTACTGATATCCACCGTGTCGGCAATGCTGATGGCAGGGCCAAGAGTGCTTCAAGTCATTGGTCAGGACTTTCATCTATTCAGATGGTTAGCCAAAACAAATCGAGACGGCATCCCCATGACTGCGATCTGGGCAGTTGCACTGCTCAGTGTGGCGTTGGTGCTGTCGTCAAGCTTTGAATCGGTACTCGTTTTTTCAGGCTTTATTCTCGCGCTGAATACTTTTTTCGCGGTTGGGGGTATTTTTGTGTTGCGAGCACGGCAAAAGCGTGATGGAACGCCGCTCGATGGTTACCGAACCTGGGGGTATCCCCTGACGCCATTGCTTTATCTTGCGCTAACGGGTTGGACCCTGGCGTTCATTTTTATCGAGCGTCCCGTCGAAGCGCTCGCGGCTGTATTGATGATTGCTGCTGGATTGGGGCTTTATTGGTTCTCTGAACGAAAAGGCGAGGCAGGTTAGCTCTTGGTTTTCCCACCTCGAATGGCGGGTAATTCGGCAAAGTTGCCTGGGCGACGCTCAGACCGAGCAAGCATGGCCTCCTGGATCTCTTCTTTTTGAAAGTGAGAGGCATTCCAGATGGCCACATAGTCCAGCCCATCCTGTGTGGTGTGGTCTCTTGCGTAGTTAATCATTCGTTTACAACCATAGACGGCTAGTGGCGCTTTACTCGCAATTTCAGCAGCGATGGACATGACGCTTTCCACCAGTGCCTCGTGAGAGTCAAAGACCTGGTTTACGAGGCCCATCTCTTTGGCCTCGATAGCGCTAACCGCTCGCCCGGTATAGGCCATTTCTCTGACATAGCCCTCTGGGATCAGTTTGACCAATCGGGGAAAGGTTCCAACATCAGCGGTTAGCCCAATGTTGGTCTCGAAAATCGTGAAGTAGGCATCAGCACTGGCATATCGAATATCACAAGCGGTCACTAGATCCACACCCCCGCCGATACAGCCGCCCTGAATCGCGACCAAAACTGGAACACGGCAGGTCTCGAGAATGGTAAATGAATCTTGCATGTGGCGAGCGTGATCGTAGAACGCGCTTGGCGCTTGTTTGGCAAGCATTGATTCATCGGACGAATTTGACGAGGGAGAGGATGCAAATGCTGTAGTGTCTAGTCCTGAAGAGAAGTGAGGGCCGGTGGAACTGATCACGATCACTCTTGCTAACGATCCCTCGTCAATCTCTCTGACAATTTTCGGTAGTTCCGCCCAAAAGGCGGGATTCATACTGTTTCGCTTGTCTGGGCGATTTAACGTGATCTGCGCAATCTGGTTATCAATTCCGACATCAAAACAGGAGTAGGTCATCGTTCAATATTTCCAAGCATCAATAGTCAACAGATTATGGTCGAAAGCCCTTAGCGCATCCATCGAAAGTCTCTAGTACACCCATCGATAGCCATCAGCGCATCCATCGAAAGCCAGTCATGAGTTGTCGCTCGGAGCCTCGATAGCCAAAGACCTCTTCGTAGGATTCATTGAGCGAGTTTTCAACATTAGCAAACCACTCCCAACGCTCGCTGAGCGCATAGCGCACGCCCATCGAAACAAGAGTGTAGCCCGGGAGTGAGACAAGTGCCTGATAGGGCGGCGTTGGTGGAAAATGGAGGTCTGATATGTCGCTCGACCGTTTGACATTGACCGAAAGTTGCCAGCCATCGAGCGAAGCGTTTAGACCAATAAAGCCCGTGTGCTTAGGCCGCCTGAGTTCCAATTCTCCAGACGGCGAGGTGGATCGAGTGTATTGGTAGCTCCAACGCCAGTTGAGTAGGTCAGTCATTTGGTAGCCACCTTCAAACTCAATGCCCTCGCGTTCGCTGATGCCGTCCTCATTAATTGCAGTAAAGGCGCCGAGTGCGGGTGAAAAGCTAAAGCCATTGATTTCGTTCTTGAGCTCCGAGGCGTAGACGTGAAGGCTGAATCTAAATGCGGATTCAGCACCGCCCACATGGAGCCCAATGTCCCAGCTTTCACTGGTCTCTGGATCGAGGGCAGGGTTGCCAAGGAAGCTGGTGTAGTAGCCAAATCGTTCGATAAAACTAGGGTTTTTGATGCCTTTGCCAAGTGCGGCGGAGATTGAAAAGGGCCAGTCGACGGGTGCTAAGCGAGTCTGCCACTGGAAGCTGGACGCATTGCCGAAGTCTGAATTGTCATCATTCCTGACGCTTAACGTACTCGTCAACGTTGGTAGCGTAAAAAGATACTCAAGGCTTATACCAGTTTGTTCGGTGCGGCGGGATTGATTCGGGTCCCCAAAAAAATCTGGCGCAGCCGAGAATGCGTAGCGCTCAGTTTCTCTCTCTAATGCTGCAGATATGCCGTGTCGGCTGCTTTGCCACTGGCCTAGCCACTGG
Source organism: uncultured Gammaproteobacteria bacterium (assembly GCA_913052075.1). GTDB lineage: Bacteria > Pseudomonadota > Gammaproteobacteria > Pseudomonadales > Azotimanducaceae > UBA9926. The sequence continues at coordinate 1,078 of CAJXDD010000146.1, read as the reverse complement.
AGTTTCCGTTTACTGCCTTTGCTTCGATTGGCGCCATAAGTTTGATCTTGGGTGTGATTGTTTGATTGAGACCCTTGATAGGTGAGTGACTGGGTAAATTGATCGTTGACTTGATGCCTTAACGCCATTGAGCCCAGCCAGCCTTCACTGTCGGTATGGTTGTCGCCATCAGTGGGTAGGCCCGTCGACGAAAAATCGATGGCATCGAAGTCAACCTTGCTCCGTGTGTGCCTCACTTGTGCATCGAATCTCAGCGCATCATGGAAATTCGATCTGACGCCGAGCGTTGCGGTGCGTTGAGACGAACCATCTTGTTCGCTGCCGACTCGAGCGATGTTCTGTTTTGGAGAGGTCGAGTGGTTGAACCCAAGATCAAGCTGGTGACTGTTCCAGCGATTGCCCCACTCGATACCGACTCGATTTGCATCGCGATTGCCAAGGGCGGTGGTGAGGGTTGTGCGAGGCTTGTTGCTTGAACGCGGACGGGTTGTGATGTGAATAACACCCGCCAGCGCATCACTGCCCCACAGTGCGCTTTGAGGGCCACGGTTGATTTCAATCCGCTCGATCTGGTCGATGGGAAACTGGGCGAAATTGAATTCGCTTCCTTGGGTGACGTCATTGGCTTCGACGCCATCGATAAGCACCAGGACATGATTTGCCTCAGCACCGCGCATTCTCACTTGCGTTAGTGTGCCATTGGGGCCTTGCCGGCTAACGCTAATGCCCGGGTAGCCCAGCAATAGGTCAGCGAGGTTTTGCGCACCCTGATTGCGAATAGTCTCTTGATTAATCACCGTGACCGCGGCTCCTGTTCGGTTTAAGGAGAGGGGAAGCCTCGAGGCAGTGACGGTTATCGTGTCTATCACGCTGTCCTCGGCGATCGCTACACTTCCTGTGAAACAAACAAGTGCGAGTAGGGCGGCTTGGATGCGAAGGGTGCTCGGTAATTGTTTTCCTGGGCGGTATTGAGCAGTATACGGTTTAAAAAACGCCAGCTCGATGTGAGCGGGTTTGATTACATGTTGATTGTCTGTGATGAGCAATGTGCGCTCGATCATGGCGGGCCCCTTATTCA
>CAJXDD010000145.1:0-7556 GCA_913052075.1 uncultured Gammaproteobacteria bacterium | reverse complement strand
GCGGGTTTGCTCATACATCATTACTGGCCAATGGCGTTTGGTCTGCGTCTTGCCTCGCCCAAGCAGAGTTCGCTGGTGCCGACTTTTCGAGCATGCCCCCCCAGCGATCCATGGCTGCAATGTACGAGACCGCAGATGGCCGGTGGATGCAACTGAATATGATCCGAACGGAAGAGCTTTTCGACCAGATGGTGGTCGCGCTGGAAGCCATTGACATGCTGACCGACGAACGCTTCGCCACGCCAGAATCGCGCATGGAGCATGCTGATGCACTCACCGCATTGCTGCGGGAGATTTTCAAACAAAAACACAGCGATGAATGGCTCCAACTGCTCAAGCACCACCACGGACTGCCCATTGAACGGGTGGCCACTTTCTCTGATCTCTTACACGATGAGCACCTCGCTATGAATGGCGTTGTTGCACCCCCCGTTGACGACATTGGCATCAACCAGATCATCAACGATCCAGTGAACGTTCGAGGCGTGAAGAAGGTGGGCGCCAAACATGCCCCTGACTTGGGTCAGCACAATGAAGACATCTTAGGCGAGCTAGGGTTTGGTGCTGACGATATCGAGGCGCTTAAAAGTAAGGGCGTGATTTAGCGCTGAAGTCATGTCAGCGCGCGTCGCTCGATAAGCGGGCGCTTAATGATTAGGTTGCCTGCCCCGAACCCTTTGGTGTAACCAAAGCGCGAGCCCTGAACCGAGCAGCGCAACCATGGCCGCCCACCGATAATACGTCTGATAGCCACCTGCGCTTGGCGAGTCGCCAAGGAGGTTCGCCTCAATCAAGGGCTGAATTACATCCGGCGCGTAGCAAATCAGACTAAGGCTCCCGATGGCAAGTCCTTTGACGCGATCAGGCACATCGCAATCTGCCAACGTTGCCCAGAACACCCCGCGCGCGCCATACGTAATTAACCCGATCATGAGGACTAACCCGACGACCGGCGCCCCAGACCAAGAGATGCCTAACCCACCGAACAAAAGTAGCAGCGTCGCGCCCAAGAAAAGGAGCGCTCCCAAGACCAATTGGCGGCTCGTCCAATCACTTAGATAACCCGCGAGAATGGCACCAATAGGCCGCATCCAAAGCCTACCAACGGTGATCGCGCCGGCGCTGAGCGCCGATAGACCCAGCGCAATTTGGATGAACGCGGAAAAGCTGTAGGTCGTCCAAAATAGTTGATAACCCGACAACATCACCAAACCGGCTAACCAGAGACTAGGGTTACGGGCTAGCAGGCCAAGGTCAGCCATCAGCGCACGCGGCTCCGCCTTCTCTTTAGCTGACTGCGAGGAAGGCGCTTCGTCATCATTCAGCCAGTTGAGGACTGGCCAGGCGACGGCTATGGAAAACCCAGCGTAAAGCCAAATCACGACCTGGAGCGCCGAACCAACTAGCACCTCGGATCGCGACAGCAGCAGCGCAAACAGTCCGACTGCCAGCGACGCCAGAAGTGCTTCAACCGCGCCTCTGCCGCCCTCGAGCCACCCGAAGAATCTCCCTTGAGCCGATAGCGGCGCAATGAGCGACACAGCTTTAATCAGAGCTGCCCAAAAGGTAAGCCCCGAAGAGAGGCCCCAACCGATAAAAATCAATCGAACTTGATCGAGCGGCGGGAACGTTGCAAACCAGATCCCGATGAGCCCAGTCGCTATGAGTGAACCGGCGATGAGGTAGCGAAGCCGAAAGCGGTCCGCTAACCAACCGCTCGGCAAGTAAGTCAACACAAACAATGCGCCAAGCAACGCGTAGCAAGACTGCAGCTCAGCAGCGCTGATGCCGAATGCCTCGAGCATACTCAACTCAAAATTCTGCCGCATATACACCAGCGGGTAGATCGCGCCACCCGCAATACTGATTAACGCAAGTTGTAAATACCGCTGCCGAAGGGACATGGTGCGAGCCATCGTTTAACTGCGAATCGAGCACTTCAGTGTAGCCTAGCCATAAGAACGAGGGGTAAATCATTCCTTCCGATGTCAGGGTGAGGATGTTCGCCTCCGCAGAAGATCGACTGTCCTAAAAGATTTAGCTCGACACTTCGGAAGAATCGCACCACAAACAGCGCTGCTCCAAGCGCGCTCCAAGAAAAGCTCCAGGGAAAACGCTTTCCACTCGGAAGGGACTCACGACCCACAGCGACCCGTATTGGCACGCTGGCGACAACCAAGTACTCTCCATTGATTTGGATTAGACCGCCCACGGAGCACCCTATGTTCGATTACCTCATCAAAAACGCAACGCTAGTCGATGGAATGGGTGGCGCGCCCAAGGCCGGCGACCTTGCCATCAAAGATGGCGTGATCGCAGAGATCGGTACTATCTCCGGTCAAGCCAAGGAAACCATTAACGCTGAAGGGGCTTACGCTGCACCCGGATGGGTCGACGTGCACACCCATTATGACGGCCAAGTCAGTTGGGATGATGTCATGGACCCATCGTTCAGCCACGGTGTAACCAGTGTCGTCATGGGAAATTGCGGAGTTGGCTTCGCCCCGTGCCCGCCAGGAGGCGAGCAACGCATGATCGAGCTCATGGAAGGCGTTGAAGATATTCCGGGCACTGCCCTCTACGAGGGGATTGAATGGGGCCGTTGGGAGACATTCCCTGAGTACATCGAGTATCTCGGCACTCGAGAATACACCCTTGATATCGGCACCCAAGTCCCGCACAGCGCCGTTCGGAACTACGTCATGGGTGAGCGAGCGCTTCGGCATGAAGATGCAACCGCCGAGGACCTATCCGCCATGGCAGCCATTGTCCAGGGTGCGCTAGAGGCAGGGGCGCTCGGTTTTTCCACCAGCCGCACCATTGGGCATCGATCCGTTTTGGGCGAACCCATTCCTGGGACGTTTGCTGAGAAAGAAGAACTACTGACTATCGGGCATGCCATCAGAGCCGCCGGCCGCGGTTTGTTTCAAGCGGTACCCGCAGGCGTGGTCGGGGATATTGCAGGTCCAGAACATTGGACAACTGAGCAAGAGGTTGGGCTGTTTACAGACATTGCGCGCACCTGTGGCGTCAAATGCACGTTCACCCTTGCGCAAAATGGCAGTCGGCCCGATCAATGGCGCAGCTGCCTTGATCTTGTTGAGCAGGCACAAAACCAAGGTCTTAACATCGTTCCACAAATCGCAACGAGACCCATTGGATTTGTTACGAGCCTTCAGTCTTATCACATGTTTATGCGTCGCAAGACCTACTTAAGCCTTGAGCACCTCCCGTTTGCAGAGAAGTTAAATGCCATGCGCCAATGCGAGGTCCGTGCAGCGATCTTGAGCGATGAAGACGTGCCACCCGATCAACCCGGCGTCATGGCTAATGTATATGGCCTCCTGGCAGCGGCCGCACCAGCGATGTTCCCCATCACGATGCCCATCAATTATGAGCCAGACCCGAGTGAGTCTCTCGGAGCCCGCGCGGCAGCAGAGGGCGTCGACATTGCCGAAGTGATGTATGACTACCTCGTCAGTGGAGATGGTGATCAGTTTGCTATTTTGTTGGGCGCTAATTTTGTTGATGGAACCTTCAGTGTCATGGAAACCATGATTGAGCATCCACATACCACAATCGGATTATCGGACGCAGGCGCGCATGTGAATCTCATTTTCGACGCTGTGGGCCCGACCTATCAGCTGACTCATTGGGCGAGAGACCGAGCAAAAGGTCGCAGGTTCCCCATTGAGCTCCTGGTTCAAAAGCAAACCCACACCAACGCCGAGCTCTTTGGCTTGACTGACCGAGGGAGTTTAGAAGTGGGGAAACGCGCCGACATCAATCTGTTTGACCTTAGCCGTCTAAAACTCGGACCCTTGTCCGTCAATCACGACTTGCCCGCCGGTGGCTCGCGCATTTTGCAGTCCGCAGAAGGCTACCTAAATACCTTTGTTAACGGCGTGAAGACTCGAGAAAACGATCAAGACACTGGCGCCCGGCCCGGACGCGTCATCCGTTAACTCGCGGTATCATACTCGAACTCGTCATCCATCCGGTCTAACCACCTCTGGTTGACGAGCCAGATCAAGAGAAGGGGCTCGCTCCTCACTTGCCAAATTATGAAAGCTCATTAGTGCCTTGAAGGGCGAGGTCTATTTCTCTCGACTTGGTTTAACATCAGCTTAAATCACAATTTTGAGGAACATGAGCCAAGCATCCAACCCATTGTTATCAACAGAAGAACTCACCTTCTTCAAACAGTATGGCTATTTGATTAAACGGAGTGTTCTATCCGCTGATCATTGTGAGACGCTGCTAGATCTCATGTGGACATCGGCACCGGAGGGTATCGAGCGAGATCGGCCTAACACTTGGGGGCCCATTCCCGAGACCGCCCATTCGAGCGACGCGACTTACGTTGTGTCACGGAACAAATGGCAATACCGCTCAATCAGCACCCGTCCGAGTGTCTTACGAACAATGACCGAAGCACCCATGTGGAACTGGGCAGAACAGCTCTTAGGGCAACGCAATGTGCGTACACCCACCGAGCATGGTCTGCCGATGGGACATGCAGGGCCAGCGTGGCCAGGAGGACCCGTTGACCCTCAACTCACCGAGGGCGCTCGCGGGATCTATGCCACGCTCCCAGACACTGAAACAGCATCATTGCCTGATCAGTTACATACGGATGGCCACCCCTTTCATTTCGGTGCCGTATGTCTGCTGGAGGACTGCCCTCCAGATAGTGGCGCCTTTAAAGTCTGGCCTGGCAGTCATCGCAAGTTTTATCCTCTTTTCCCGATGCAATACGATCAAGCGCGTATCCCATTTTACGAGCACTTACCCAGCCACAAAGGCATCATTCATCCAGAGGCTTACTTGGAGGCTGTGAAAGCCGTTGAGTCTTCGACCCAGCCTGTCGATTGCTGGGGATCGCAGGGCGACGTCGTGCTGTGGCATCACCGGCTAGGTCATATGGCGGGCCATCACCGAGGCACCGAGGCCTCAATCCGACAAGCACTCTTGTTTGACTACAACCATGTGGATCTTGACAGGCAAAGACTCGACCCACCCCAGGAGAATATGTGGCGGGATTGGAGCGACGCGATTAATGCCGCCGACGCCAACCTATCCCCAGAATTTCTGGCGAGCCAGAGGGTTCATTAGGCGAGCGCCTGGCGGTCAGGCTAATCTTAAGCTTGGTGATCTTGTAGACCGCGCCTTAGCGGTATTGGATACCATGTCGTCGACCCAGGCCATGTGATCCGAGCAAACCTGGCTTGCTGGGATAAGCACTCAAGCCCGCAGCTCCTACATCTTGGGGGCCTCCGGGTTGTGGCTCTTCTAGAACGGTAAAACGCCCTGATTACTTCAGAATAATCTTGCGGCCGTGTAACATTTCATTTTGACAATCCTGGCTTACGGCGCTGCTATGTTTGACCCTGTCATTACTCCCAAAAAGGTACCCCACGTCAGTCATTCTCTTGTTCGGGGTCTTCTCTTGCTGGTCCCCCTGGTCCTCCTATTGGCTGGCTGTGGCGGGGGCGGTGGCAGCGCACCTTCTAGTCCAACACCCCCCTCAGGTGGCGGTCCATCAACCCCGCCTATCCAGGAGGCTCAGGGCATTTTGATCCAGATCACTGATCAAACCGAGCTCGCAGAACGGGCCAAACAGGGCTTTGAATCTTTTTTAACGAATGCGTATGAAGATCCTGCGCTACGCTCTGGTGCTGATGACCTTGCCGGCGGTCCGGTTGCCGCCGAGTCTCAGGATTCAGCGTCCGACCTTGAGACGGGAACAACCGACAGCGGAGATGGCGGCTTGCCCACTGAAACTGTCTCCTTCACTGGTACCTATACGCTCGAGGCGAAGGTCGATGAGTACGACGTCGTCAAATACAACGGCGAGCGGCTATTCATCGCGCCGACTCGCGGCATGGATTGCTGCTTTGTCTTCGAGGATACCGTTGTGATCGATGATGACGGGGGCGAGGGCCTCGAGACAGGTGGTGATGAGGGTGGTGCCTCAAGCGAGGGAGCCAGCAGCGATGAAAATCCTGACGAGCCTCCTGCAAGGGGCATTCGAGTGCTTGTAACAGATGCTGATACCGCAGGTGTCAGTGATGAGGCGCTTATTCCCGTGGCAGACGACCAAAGTGTGGAAGGCCTTTACATCACTCCGTCGTCGCTCATCGCACTGACCAGCACCGCCTGGTGGGGCCGCCATGGCAGCAACTTCTCTCTTCCAGAACGCTGGACTGGTCAGTCCGTCGGTGTAGATATTTATGACCTAGAGGACAACTACTCCGCACAGGCCCAATTTCGGATTGAGGGCAGTCTCGTCAACAGCCGCCGAACCGAAGCCGGCGTCACCTTAATTACCCGGCACACCCCCGATATTGAAGGGTTCAACTTTTATCCAACCACGCCAGAGGAAGAAAGCAGCAATGCGAACTTGCTAGCCGACCTTGACGCGGATGAAGTGCTACCCCGCATTGAGTTAAACGATACGGTGATTACTCCCCTTACGCCTGACGATTGCTACGTCATTAATCCCGACGATGAATCCGCGCCGGAGGCTTATGGGCACCCCACGTTAACCACCATGGTGCGCCTCAATGCCGACACGGGCGAAGTGGAAGACGCGCTCTGCCTGATGGAGCCAGTTGATGGCATCTACATAACCCCCGAGGCCCTTTATCTCACTCAAACCCTTTACGAGACCGGTACTGAAGAAACATTGATCCACCAATTCAATATCAGCGACAGTGCCGAGTATGCCGGTTCAGCCAGAGTTGAAGGCGGCTTGTTCCTGTATGGCAATCGCGACTATCGCATCAACGCCCGCGATGGCTACTTACGTGCTGTCACCACCAGCTGGCGCGATGATGCCGATGATTGGCTAGACCACACCCTTTATGTGCTCAGTCCTGCAGAGAACGAACCGGTCCTTGAGCTAGTTGCCCAGCTCCCAAACGAAGCGCGACCCGATGAACTGGGCAAGCCCAACGAGGACTTATACGGGGTACGATTCATTGGCAATCGTGCCTACCTGGTCACGTTCGAACGAATCGACCCTCTTTACGTACTCGACCTGACCGACCCCACCGATCCGCTCATTGCCGGCAGCGTCGAAGTCCCAGGCTTTTCCAATTTCCTACACCCGGTTAGTGATGCGATCCTGATGGGCCTCGGGCAAACCGATACCGGGCTCGCCAAGATTGAGTTCTTTGACGTGTCAGAGATCACAATGCCCGTGTCTCTTGGCGCGCTCGCGTTAGACGACTCCTTGGCCTATAGCTACTCAACTGCAGAATGGGATCGCAGGGCTTTCACCTACTGGCGCCGGCAAGCGGATCAGCACCGAATGACGGTTCCCGTTGAAGGCTACCTCGGTGATGGGTCCTGGGAGTATCTAACAAGGCTCTATCTATTTGAGGTGAACAACCCCGGCGACCCAAGCACTTTCACATTAACATCACCAGGGTTTTTAACGCTCAATCAGCGCGACTCAATTGAAGGCATCTGGGGCGAAAAACGGGCCATCCTTCACGAGGAGGCAGTGTTCTGGACCATTGGTCAAACGGTCTTGTCCTCCCTGTGGGATA
>CAJXDD010000144.1:0-7564 GCA_913052075.1 uncultured Gammaproteobacteria bacterium | reverse complement strand
TTTGTTTTCACTTCAGTGGTAATTGTGGGATAACCCGCGGTTGCTAGTGCCTCCATGAAGGTGACCTTACTGGCTTCAGCCTCGGCAAGCTGGGTGTCGGTTGACGCATAAATGCAAGATCGATACTGGGTGCCAATATCATTGCCTTGCCGCATGCCTTGTGTGGGGTCATGACTCTCCCAGAAGCAAGTCAATAACGTATCCAATGAAACCTTAGCTGGATCGTAGACGACCAGGACAACTTCAGTATGACCCGTACCGCCACTACACACTTCCTCGTAACTGGGGTTTTTGGTGATGCCTCCTGCATAGCCAGCTGCGGTACTAAAAACTCCGTCAATCTGCCAAAAACGGCGCTCTGCGCCCCAAAAGCAACCCATGCCAAACTGGATGGTTTCGAGTGAGGATGGGAAAGGTCCTACCATCGGCGTTCCCAAAACGAAGTGTGCGGGTGCAACGGGCATGCTCATTTCTCGTCCGGGCAGCGCTTGCGCAGCGTCGGGGAGCGTTAGCGGTTTCGAAAATAGTCCCATGAGGCCTCCTTACTTGAGGTGAAGCATAATCAAGACCCGAGGTGGACGAAAGGGTTTTGACTTTTTCAAATACGCTAGACTCCCAGTGCGAGATTAGATAGTGCGAGATTAGAGGGCACCTCCATGAATGCTTTTGATGAAGTCATCAATCGTACGGCAACCGATAGCTCAAAATGGGACAAATATGCGAACCAAGATGTGATTCCCATGTGGGTTGCCGACATGGACTTCGCGGCCCCTGGCCCGGTGCTAGATGCTATCCGGTCTCGACTTGAACATCCTGTGCTGGGTTACAACTCGCGTCCTCAGTCGGTGATCTGCGCGATCCAATTCTGGTTGACGCGTCGGTACGGCTGGCAGGTTGCCGAGGAGAGCATTTTGCTGTCACCAGGCGTCGTTCCAGCCTTAAATCAGGCGGTTCGCGCATTTGTTCGGCCTGGCCGATCTGTGGCTGTGGCGATTCCTACTTACCCCCCTTTTTTGCAGGCCCCGCTCAATATGGATCGAGCAGTAACTCGATTACCCATGACTCCAGAGACCGGGTGGTCTTTTCCTCTCGATGCCCTCCGGGAAGCGCTTGAGGGCGAGCATTCGATCGACATGCTCATGTTGTCGCACCCGATGAATCCGGTGGGGAGGGTAATTGACCGAGCGACGCTCGAGGCTATCGCCGCGTTGTGTGTCGCCCATGACGTGGTTATCTGCTCCGATGAAATTCACTGTGACCTCCTGTTAGACGGGCGACAGCACACCCCCCTTGCCTCCATTAGCGCTGAGGCGGCCGCTCGCACTGTGACTTTTCAGGCGGCCTCAAAGACCTTCAATCTTGCAGGACTCGGCTGTGCGTATGTTGTGGCTGAAAATGAATCGATTCGAGACCAGTTTGAACAGGCTGGCGCTGGCATCATGTCGCACGTGAACACGTTGGGTTTTGTGGCTACCGAGGCCGCATTGAGCCATGGTGACTCTTGGCACGCCGAGCTGATTCACTACTTGGGTCAAAATCGAGAGTTAGTAGCACAAGCGGTGGCCGATCTTCCTTGGGTGCATATGCGCGCGCCAGAAGCGACCTACCTTGCATGGATCGATATTCGTGAGCTGCAATTGGAAGATGCACATGCATTCTTCGTAGGGCATGGGTTAGGGATAGCAGCCGGTGAAGAGTACGAGGGTCCCGGATTTGTCCGTCTCAATTACGGATGCCCGAGATCAACACTTGTTCAGGGCTTGAGCCGAATGTCGAAGGCCATTCGGTCAAGAATGGGCTAAGTCTGCACGGAATTTCCTCGAGTCAGAAACGAGAGTGAAGTTACAACGACAACGACAACGACAACGATGAGGGTTGGATCGCGCTGGCTCTGCCTGCCGAAATGCGTGCGATTGCGATGAGCTTACTGTTAGTCGCGCTGGCACGTGATGCAATGTGGTCGCGAGTGCTTGATGACCACGGCACTATTCATTGACGAGAGCGCTGATGTACGGCTGAATGAGGCCATAAGCAATCAAAACGCCACAAGAAAGGAGTAGGGACATGGGGGAGTTTTGCGAAGTCAATAAAATCGGCCGATTAACGGAGGTAACGATTAACCGGCCAGAGGTCATGAATGCATTGCACCCACCTGCGAACTTCGAGCTGGCTGAAGTTTTCGATGAGTTTGCAGCAGACCCGGACCAGTGGGTTGCGATCATAACGGGTGCTGGAGATCGAGCCTTTAGCGCGGGAAACGACCTGAAGTATCAGGCATCAGGCGGTCAAATGGGCGGTCCTGCGAGCGGCTTCGCGGGCCTCACGGCGCGGTTTGATAACGTCAAGCCGGTCATTGCGGCAGTGAATGGCCTAGCCATGGGGGGAGGCTTTGAAATTGCACTGGCATGCGATCTCATTATTGCGTCAGAGAACGCTATTTTTGCACTGCCCGAGCCAAGGGTTGGTCTCGCGGCGTTAGCGGGTGGCATTCATCGATTACCCCGCGAGATAGGGATGAAGCAAGCGATGGGCATGCTCCTCACCGGGCGCCGAGTCAGTGCATCCGAAGGCCAGCAACTGGGGTTTGTGAATGAGGTAGTGAAAGAGGGCGAGGCACTCGCATCTGCCCATCGATGGGCGGAACAGATACTAGAATGTGCGCCCCTGTCAGTTAGGGGAAGTAAGCAGGCTGCGATGGAGGGCATGAGTGCTGACTCGCTCGAATCTGCGATCAAGGGCCGCTACGAGCAGATTGGTGCCATGTATAAGAGTCAAGATTTTGTAGAGGGCCCAAAGGCGTTTGCGGAGAAGCGGGCGCCGGATTGGAAGGGCGCCTAAAGCACTTCAGTGAACTGGGGGACTGCACCACGGCCTGATCGATGAGTGATATTAGGCCAGTAACACTGATCAATAGACCGAGGATGGGCAGTCTGGGATGATGCATGGCCCATCATTCATAAAAGTGCCCGCAAAGAGCATTCACAAAGAGCGCTCATTAAGAGTGGTCCAAAAGAGAACGCTCAAAGCAACAGTGGAGAATGAGAATAGGCCTCCTGAGTAGGGCGGTTAAAGCGAGGGAGGTAATGGGCAGTGCCGTCACCGATCTCCCGCAGCTCGAACTGATACACTAGGATTGCACGTCAGCAATACAAACGGCACCACCCCACTTTGGAGACAACACATCTATGTCCGACACTACCCCCGAGTCTCTGTCGCTAGCCGTCCTAACGGTGTCAGATACTCGAACCGAAGCAAACGATACTTCTGGTGACTTCTTGGTTGATTCAGCGATCGCGGCTGGTCATCAGGTAGTCGATCGAGCGATAGAAATCGACGACCGTTTTCGTCTGCGGGCGCGTGTGTCCGCATGGATCGCAGATCCCGATGTTCATGTTGTGCTGCTGACAGGAGGTACCGGGTTTACTTCAAGAGACGCCACGCCAGAGGCCATCAAACCATTGCTTGAGGTGGTTATAGACGGATTTGGAGAGTTGTTCCGGCAACTGTCTTACCAAGAAATTGGAACATCAACGATCCAGTCCCGAGCGTTGGCCGGTATCTCCAACAATACGCTAGTGTTTTGTGTGCCAGGTTCCACCGGCGCCTGCAAAACGGCCTGGGACGGCATAATCAACGCACAACTCGATAGCACTCACCGACCCTGCAACTTTGCAGAACTGGTGCTCCGAGGCCACCATTAGTTAGAGAACCATCATGAGTCTCATGACTGTTGCGAGCGCGTTAGCGCAGTTGCTCCAATCTGCTGATTGCCACCAAGACGCCAAAGAAAAGCCCATCGAAGAGACCGATGGTTTTATTCTGAGCCGAGATGTCGCCTCGAGCATTGATGTGCCGCCCTTTTCGAACAGTGCAATGGACGGATATGCCGTCCGCGCAGAAGACGTATCGGTCGGGAAAAAACTTCCCGTAGGTCAGATTATTGCCGCAGGCGCTACGGGGGCACCGCATCAAGCAGGGAGTGCAAGTAGGATTTTCACTGGCGCGCCTATGCCGGTTGGTGCAGATTCAGTGTTGATTCAAGAGGATGCCGAGGCGCTCGGGGATCACATTGTGCCGACTGAGTCGGTCACCGCCGGAGACCACGTCCGCACTCAAGGTCAAGATATTGAGCAGGGTGCGGTCATTTTCCCTAGGGGTCGCAGGCTAAGACCCGCTGATTTGGCGCTTGCCGCGAGCGTCGGGTTAGAGACGCTGCCGGTTTATCAGCCGCTCCGTGTTGCCATTTTGTCGACTGGGGATGAACTGATTGAGCCGCCAGCCCAATTAGCGCCAGGTCAGATCTACAATTCCAATAGGCGTGCACTTGCCGCGAGCATCAAGCGGTTAGGAATGGTCCCTGTCGATCTAGGGATTGTTCCCGACGATGAGACCCTGACCCAACTGCGCCTTCGTGAGGCGGCCGAGCAGGCCGACGTCGTCATGACGACAGGTGGCGTTTCTGTGGGCGACCGAGATTTTGTGAAGCAGTCTGTACGATCAGCTGGGGAGCTCGAGCTTTGGAAGCTGGCCATCAAGCCAGGCAAACCACTGGCATTCGGGAAGGTTCACGGTAAACCGTTTTTCGGTCTTCCGGGCAATCCGGTGTCCTCGATCGTGACGTTCGTCGCGTTAGCCACTCCTTATTTGTTAAAAAAACAAGGCGCAACTGATTACCTACCAGAGCGATGGCCGGGTGTCGCCGCGTTTGACTTCGAGGGCGGTGGCAGGCAGGAGTATTTGCGTGTTCAATTGCGGCCTGAACAAGGTGAAGTACGACTGCATCTCTACCCGCAGCAGGGTTCAGGCGTTATGAGCTCGCTTGCTTGGGCGGATGCGCTCGCGATTATTGAACCGAGGCAAGCAGTGCGCGAGGGTGACCGGGTTCAATATCTATCGCTTCGTTAGTATCAAAGGAGGAGTGCCATGGCGCTAATCGTGATCAGTCTCCTGCTGGGAGCTTTGTCAGGGTGTGTGATCTGGCTGGCTGTGGAAGACCGATGGGTTAAGCAATTCGGTTGGTCAGTCCCTCAGCAATTGCTCGCTTATGTGGCGGGATCAGCCTTACTGATTTACGTCACGCTGCTGGTATCCGGGGTGAACCGTTGGATTTAAAGCTCGATATTGGCGCGGTAAAGGGGTTTCTGGACCCTACTGAGGGCCGAGCACTATTCGACCACGCATTGGCAATCGCCTCCCACGGCCCTTGTCTTGAAATAGGAAGCTACTGCGGTAAGTCAACGGTTTATCTCGGTACGGCATGCGCGAGAACCGGCAACACACTCTACGCGATCGACCATCATCAAGGCTCAGAAGAGCATCAGCCTGGCGAGGAATACCACGACGAATCGTTGTTTGATGTTGATCGAAATAAGGTGGATACCTTTCAGTACTTCCGCGAGACGATCGCCGCTGCAGACCTCGCTTCCGTGGTGGTACCTATTGTCGCGCCATCAGTGGTCGCCGGTCGTCACTGGGGTACGTCACTTGGACTCGTATTCATTGATGGCGGACATAGTCGGGAAGCTGCGCATGCGGATTACGATATCTGGTCGAAACATATCGTCAACGGTGGACGATTATTGATCCACGATGTGTTTCCTAATCCTGCCGATGGCGGTCGGCCGCCCTTTGAAGTGTTCGAGCGGGCGCTCGCAGGTGGCCACTTTAGGCAAATTGAAATGGTAAAAACCCTCGCGGTGCTCGAGCGAATCGCTGAATGATCTAGGTCAGGTAATGCGCTGGTTGGCAGCAGCGGGTTTTACCGGTCGGCTAAAAACAATTGGGAGCCGGCGGTTCGGCCGGTCAGCATGTCAGACGCCAAAAGCACCGCTCCAGCAGTCCACGTCGTGCGCTCATCTGGCCACAGCACCTCGTCCTTATAAACATAGCCAGTCCAATAGCTACCGTCGTTGGCTCTAAATTGCTGAATCCACTCGAAGAGGGCGTTCGCACGATCGAAATCGCCGATTGCACTGAGGCTCATCACTAGTTCGCAGGTCTCCGCTACGGTGACCCAAGGCTCATCATTCACACAGCGACACCCGAGACCAGAGACAACAAACTCGTCCCAGCGGGCGTCGATTCGAGACCTCGCCTTATCTTCGGTGATCACACCGGTTAGCACTGGGTAAAACCAGTCCATAGAGAACCGTTCTTTGCTTGGCCACGTTCGGTCAAAGACCTCGGGGTGCTCAGTGATAGCTACCCTTAACCGCTCGGCCGACTGCTGCCAGCGTGTCTGGGGTTTAGTTAGAGCCGCGGCGATCTTCGTGCCGCAAAGCAAACTTAAGTAAATAGAACTGCAGCCGGTGACGAGTGCATCTTTTTGCAGGCCTAGCGTTTTATCTTCGGCCCAGTAGATCTCTCCCGTTGGTGCCTGTCGTTCGATGACGAAGTTGGTCGCTTGGTTAACCATGTCCCAGTACCGGCCGAGCAGGTCACGATCTTTTGTTACCAAATAGAGGTGCCAAATGCCTACAGCGACATAGGCGACAAAATTGGTTTCAATTCTTGAATCGTCGATCACGCCGGTATGGTCATAGGCAACATACCAGCCACCTGAGGATGTTTGCTGATCAGCAAGCCAGTCGTAGGCGCTCACTGCGGCCTCAATGTGGTTCATGCTGGCGAGCCCCATCGCCGCTTCTACGTGATCCCAAGGGTCTATCTTGCCCGCTTCGAACCATGGGATGGCGCCGGAGGATAATTGTGTGGCTAGGATGGTCGCTGCAGTGACTTCGAAATATTCCAGCGAAGCCGATGGGTTATTGTGTGCCCAGGAAGTACTCATGACTGGCGTCTTATATGACTCGTGTGGGCGAGGCCCTGATGGGGCGGTTACCTTAGCGCAGGTGGGATTAAATCGCTACGGATCAGTACTGAAATAGAACACAACGGATTTACCTAAAATAGGGTTCAGTAACCGGTCCAGCCACCGAGTTAGCCAAGGTTTTTTCATTAGGTCCCAAACCAGCAATCGATGATAGAGGTTAACGATAGGGTGCTGTGCTTGCTCGCCCCTCCAGAAGAGGCACCTTAGCCACCAATAGGGTGAGTGAAGTGCGTGTGCGCGATGGGACTCGAATCGCTTGAAGCCGAAGCTTGAGATGCTTCTCTCCAAGGCGCGGGCGTTGAAAATGCGAACATGTCCTCCCTCAACCTCGTGGTACGCGTCGCTGAGTTTCCAGCAAACCCACTCAGGGAAAAAGCTCGGCACGCTCGCCGCGAACAGTCCGCCTGGTTTAATGACGCGGCGAATTTCGCGCAGGAACGTCTCGTAGTCGTGGATGTGCTCTAGGACCTCTGAGCAGATGATTCGATCAAAGGTTGCATTAGCAAAGGGTAGGCGAGCGCCATCTCCCTCGATCAATGAGGGCGCGTTTTCCTTTTGTGTGAGCGACTCAAAGTCGCCGCACCGATTTCGGGCGGTGGTGAGATCTCTCCTCGACATGTCGAGACCTACTGCATGGATTGGCGCCGTTAGCGCAGCGGACAGGGTGTGCCTGCCTTCGCCGCAGCCAAGATCAAGCAGCGTCATTCCCTCCTTTAGGTCGAGGTGTTCGAA
>CAJXDD010000143.1:0-7571 GCA_913052075.1 uncultured Gammaproteobacteria bacterium | reverse complement strand
TCTCAAGTAACGCGAAGAACGGATCGTTCTGACTGGTGCTCAACCGATCCAAGGCTGACTTGGAGATGAGGGGAACGGTAAACAGAAAGAGAAAGCTCGCAACCATCGCGACAATGGCTATCGTCACTTGATTGCCATACCGCTGCCAAAGCGGTGGTATCAGTGGCCGGATTTTCTCCCAATGGCTCATATCAACGGTGTCTTTTTGAGCTGTGTAAAAAAGTGATCGCGACGCACTCGGCGCTCGCCAGCAGAGTTAGCAAAGGCACAGCAAAGTGGGTTGCATCGCGGGATCGACTATACGGATTAACGAGTGGCAAATGAAGCAAAGGATGAGCGACTAGGTCTTTCTTACATGAATGGCGAGATCGAATAAGACTGGAGCGGACTGGTCAGCGGCTAGCACTGGACGGACCGCCGCTAAATTGGGTGAATAGTGCGCAGAGAAGCGGCGTGCAAGAGAGTGCAGGGTGGGAAGATTTTAGGTTGTTGAAGTAAATTAGCTGGCAAGTGTTAAGGCCAGTCGCTCATTTAAAGACAGTGGTGCTCGCGGAATCATGGAACGAAGTGATGACCGATCAGCGACTGCGTAATGTTGGTGTGAGTGTGTCTGTTTGGCTGGCCACACCGCCTGAAGTTCGGTATAACCATCGCTGCAATTTAAATTAGTCGGCCTTAAACGGCAGGGGAATCAATCCCGTACCCTGTGGTTAGTCCGCCGCTTATAAAGGAATGAATATGAAACTCTATAACTCAGTTGGCCCTAACCCCCGTGTTGTGCGCGTGTTCATGGCGGAACTAGGGGTCTCATGTGATGTTGAGGAGATCGACATCTTGAAAGGAGACAATCGACAGGATGCTTATCTTACTGTCAATCCTGGAGCAGGGTTGCCGGCATTAGCGCTCGACGACGGGTCGGTCATCGCTGAAATCACAGCCATTTGCGAATACTTCGCCGACCAGGCTGGCGGGTCATCGTTGATCGGTGAGACGCCTGAGGAGCGCGCTGAAACGAGAATGTGGGTAAGAAGGATCGACTTAAACATTGTTGAACCGCTAACCAATGGGTTCAGAGCGGCAGAGGGATACCCAATGTTTAAAGATAGAATGCGGACCTTTCCTCAGGCAGCTGACGACCTGAAGACGCTGGCACAAGAGAAGCTGACTTGGCTCGATGAACAGATAGCGGGCCGAAGTTTCGTTTGCGGGGAGCGATTCTCACTGGCTGACATCCTGCTTTGTGTTTTCCTCGAATTTGGTGCGACGGTCGGCCAGCCTATCAATGAAAACAACAAAAGCGTGCAGGCGATTCTGGAGCGGGTGCAATCTCGGTCCAGCATGAGTGCGTAACAATAACTTACTCCGTCTGGTAGTCAGTTCGTTAAGCAAAATGGCGCTTAGATGCCATTTTGTGATGTCTGTTAAGCAATGTGGCGGGACCAGCCATGCCATAGGAATGGGTTTATGTTTCAGGGAATGAACTTCGAGGCCGCGACGCTTCCACAAGAGTATGATCAGCTTCGACAAGAAGTTAGAGCATTTTTGGCCACCGAGAAGGATTGGTTGCCTAATTCTGATTTTAATACAGGCGCAAGTCCTGAATTTAGTCGCCGACTAGCGGCAAAGGGCTGGATTGGTATGACTTGGCCGAAAGCCTATGGCGGCGCTGAGCGCAGCTTCCTTGAGCGTTATATTGTGACCGAAGAATTATTGGCTGCCGGTGCCCCTGTCGGGTGTCATTGGATTGCCGACCGCCAGAGCGGACCACTGTTACTCAAGTTTGGCTCCGAGGAACAGAGAGAAAAGTTTCTGCCCGCTATCATTGCAGGCGAGATTTTCTTCTCCATTGGCATGTCGGAACCAGATTCAGGGTCTGACCTTGCATCCATTAGGACGCAGGCGACTCGAGTAGATGGTGGCTGGTTGTTGAATGGCAGCAAGATTTGGACAAGCGGTGCGCACCATAATCACTATATGGTAACGCTAGTGAGGACCGAGCCCGCCTCAGAGAATCGGCACGCCGGGATGAGTCAGTTCATCGTCCCGATCCAAGCGGAGGGAGTCACTGTTCGAGGTATTGAAAATCTCGCAGGGGAGAGTGACTTTAATCAGATCTTTTTTGATGACGTTTTTATTCCCGACGAATTGGTCGTGGGTGAGCCGGGCAACGGTTGGGCACAAGTGATGAGCGAACTCGCCTACGAGCGCAGCGGGCCCGAGCGTTTTCTGAGCGCGTTCCGTGTCCTGCTGGAGTACGGCCGGAGTATCAAAGACAACGCGACAGAGGAGCAAACCGCGCTGTATGGTCGTTTGATCGCACACTTGATGGTGCTTCGCAGAATGTCCGTCTCGGTCGCCAATCTGCTGCAGCAAGGCATCATGCCGAACACTGAAGCCGCGCTGATCAAGGAGCTGGGGAATGCTTATGAACGCTTGGTTCCAGAAGCGATCCGTATGCATCCACCGAAAACGCCAACCGCGGATTATGCAAGGGTGTTAAACGAGTGCATTTTGCACGCGCCGTCGTTCACGCTCCGAGGCGGCACACGGGAAATACTCCGAGGGATGATTGCCCGCGGATTGGGGTTGAGGTAGTCCGTGCATAGTGAATCTCAACAACTCATCATCGATTCCGTTGGCAAGCTACTCTCTGATCACGTAACGCCCGCCTTGATCGAATCGGTCGAGGGTGGCGACTTTGCTGCCGATCTATGGTCGGAACTGGTCAATCAGGGGCTCTTGCTGCTTGGCCTTGATGAAGCCTGTGGCGGCTATGGAGGAACGTTTGGCGATCAGTTAGCGTTACTCAGAGAATGTGGGCGACATGCCGTGCCCGCGCCCGTTTCGCATACGCTTCTTGCGAACCATTTGAGGTCAATGTTGGGGCAGCAGGGGCTGACGACACCGAGCGCTGTGATCGATGGAGCCGTGCTTTCAGGCAGCAGTGAGTCGATATCTGGTGAACTGCGGGACGTGCCATGGGGTGTAATGCTTTCCAGCGTCTTAGTGCAGGCGGAGCTTGAAGGAGCGTCTTGCTGGATAGAGCTGTCGGTAAGCAAGTCCAGTGACCAGGGTACGAATATCGCGGGTGAACCCACCGCCACACTCTCCTTTGACGGTGCGGCACCGATGGCGGTTCTAGGTAGCGTATCTGAACAACACTTGCGCGAATTGCTGCATCGGGGCGCTGCGATGCATTCCGCCATGATGGCTGGGGCCTTGGAACAAGCGTTGCAAATCGCCGTTGGTTACGTGCTTGAGCGCAAGCAGTTTGGCCAACCCTTGGCTAAATTTCAGGCAATCCAACATCAGCTGGCGGTCATGGCAACTGAGGTTGCCGCGTCCACGCGATCAGTCGATCAAATGCAAATGACCGAAGGTGCGCCGAGCGACCTCGATGTGGCGATTGCAAAGGCGCGAGTCGGTGAGGCGGTTGGTTTGTCGACTGACACGGCTCATCAAGTCATGGGCGCTATGGGCTATACACGCGAGCACCATCTTAATTACCTCACCCGCAGGCTATGGTTGTGGCGAGATCAGTTCGGCCACGAAACCTTTTGGCAGTCTGAAATTGGCAAGCACTTCCTGTCTGCCAACCAAGCCGATCTGTGGACGCAAATCACCGATCTATCCTAGGCGTGGGCAGATCTACTCGTGATGAATACGGGCGCTGCGATGAGACGCTACCGCGGTTAGTCGCTCAACGCTTGGGCAGATAGGGCTTTCTTGGCGCAGAGGCTAAGATCCGCCGTTCGGTGACATTATTGGCGGGGCGAGGCTCGGCACGCGACGCCTCTCTGATCGCAGCGCGAATGAAGCAAACAAACCCTACACCCTGATGTGTCACCTCTGTCTAGAGAGGGCACGAAATAGAGAGAGGGCATGAGGCTCTTCTCCGGTGTTAGAGGGCTCATCAAGCACCCCTGTGTGCGCCGTTAGATCTACTCAGTGGGTTGGACGGATGAATCACCTTCGCGTCTAGCTGGTGTGTCGGAGTTTGCCTATTGATCCTCAGCTGCTCGCTGATAGCTCGCATCTAACGTGATGTCGCCGTCGCTCGCTACAACGCCTAGATCTACCAGTCTAATCATCGCGCTAAGTACCGATTGCCTCGCAGCCGGATACATTCTGGGATCGGTCTCTGTATACATTCGCTCGACCATTTCGGGTATGCCCGTGACACCTTGATCAATGCATTCCAGAATCTGGCGCTCTCGATCAAGCCGGTGGTCAATGAACGCTTGAACGAACGGTTTAGTGTCTGTGATACAGGTGCCATGGGTTGGCCAGTACACCTGATCATCTCTAGCGAGTAGCTTCTCCAAACTACTCATATAAGCAGTCATATCACCATCTGGAGGCCCGATAACACTCGTAGACCAGCCCATCACATGGTCGCCAGTGAATAAGGCTTTTTCTTCGAGCAGTGCAAAGCACATATGGTTCGAGGTATGCCCGGGAGTGTAGACACATTCAATCGTCCACCCGTTGCCTTGAATGACATCCCCATCTTTCACAGTAACGTCAGGCGTGAAGTCCATGTCTCCACCAGCCTCAATGTTGACGCCCTCGGCGGCTTTGCCCGATCCATGGGGGCCAAAGCCATAAGTGCGCGTGTTCCAGGCTTCTTTTAGTGGAGCAGCGGCTGGCGAGTGGTCCATGTGTGTGTGGGTAATGAGAATGTGCGTAACGGTCTCTCCAGCGAGAGCAGCCTTCAGTGCCTCAATGTGTTCATCAATCATTGGGCCTGGGTCAACGACCGCAACGTCGCCGTGGCCGATGATGTAGGTTCCGGTGCCATGAAAAGTGAAGCCAGAGGGATTTCGGGCGGTTACGCGTCTGACTAGAGGCGACACCGTCTGTATCGTTGCGTATTCGAACTCATATTGATAGACGTACGGGATCGTCACACTCATGCTGCTAGTCTCTAGTTAAAGTTCGGAGAATAGCAAAAAACCTCTACTTGAATCTTGAGTAAAAGCGATCAAGAGTAAAAGTCTCAGTCCGACGCTAAAGTGGTGCCGTGATGGACATTAGTCGTGCTGCATCGCAGATCATTGATATTGGAATCGCGCTGAACGCGGAGCGAGACCTCGATCGATTGATGGAAAAAATATTGTTTGAGGCGATCGACCTTTGTGCGGCAGATGGCGGTACTTTTTATCGCACCGAGGGCGATCAGCTCAATTTTGAAATTCTGAGAACGAAATCGCTCGAGATTCATCAGGGCGGAAGCTCGGGTGAGCCGGTGAGCTTGCCTCCCATTTCGCTTTTCACCGAGGAAGGTCATCCTCGCACTGAAAACATTGTCACCTTTGCAGCGAATACCAAACAAACCGTCAAAGTAGACGATGTCTATGGTTCCGATGAATTCGACTTCACCGGAACCAAACGCTTTGATCAAGGGATGGGGCTAAAGGGGTTTAGATCACAATCATTTCTGACGGTTCCACTACAAAACCACAAAGGCGCAGTCATCGGTGTGCTGCAATTGCTCAATCATGTCGATGAAACAACAGGCTTGGTCACCGCTTTCCCGGAGGAACTGACGCCGCTCATCGAGGCGTTGGCAGGTTTGGCGGGGGTACTGCTCGACAACGCAATCCTCGTGGACGAGCTGCAAGCGATCAATCAATCCTTTATTCGGCTGATTGCCTCTGCATTGGATGCAAAATCACCATACACCGGCGGGCACTGTGTGCGAGTCCCAGCCATTGCGGAAATGCTGACGGAGGCGGCGCACCAAGTGAAGACCGGGCCTTTCGCTAACTTCAGCTTGAGCGACAATGATCGTGAAGAGTTGTTCGTTGCCTCATGGCTGCACGATTGCGGCAAGATCACGACGCCCGAGTATGTGGTCGATAAGGCTACGAAGCTTGAAACCATCACGGACCGAATCCATGAAATACGGACACGCTTTGAGGTGGCAAAAAGAGAGGCAGAAATTCGTTGTTTGAAGGAAATATTGGCGGGGGGCGATCCAGACGTATTGAACGAAGCGCTTGAGCAAGAACTCGCACAGATCGATGATGAATTCGCATTTGTCGCGCAAATGAACCAGGGCAGTGAATTCATGGACGCCGCAGCCAAGGAACGGCTTGCCCAGGTCGCCCAGCGCAAAATCACGAGAACGTTATCGAATCGGGAGGGGGTATCTTTCGCCGAACAGAAGCGGATGGCGCGCATTGAAGCGCCTGAGTTGCCTGTTCTGGAGCCCATATTGGAGGATCGGCCCGATCATCTCGTGGACTGGGACTTTAAGCCTTACTCCTTAGATCCTGATAATCCCTACGGCTTCAAGATGAGCGCGCCGGAGTACAAGTTTAATTTAGGCGAGCTCCATAACCTTAGTATTGGTCGCGGAACGTTAACTGAGGAAGAGCGTTTCATCATCAATGACCATATCGTACAAACGACGGTCATGCTGGAAGCTATTCCTTGGCCCAGGCATCTCTCTCGCGTTCCTGAAATCGCTTGCGGGCACCACGAGAAAATGGATGGGACAGGTTATCCTCGGAAGCTCATCGGCGACGACATGTCCATCCAAGCTAAGGTGATGGCCATTGCTGATGTGTTCGAAGCCCTAACGGCCGCTGATCGCCCCTACAAACCAAGAAAAACGCTTTCGGAAAGCATCAAGATCATGGGCTTTATGGTGAAAGACCAGCACCTAGACCGAGACCTCTTTGAATTGTTCTTGGATTCGGGCGTGTATCGCCAGTATGGCAAGGACCATTTGCTGCCGGATCAAGTAGACGATGTCGATCTCGACGCGATAAAAGCGTTGTATCAGTGACGAGCTTTTCGTAGGGGTCGCGCGGAGGCTCGAGTCGTCCCTAAGGTCGCTCCCAGCCGGAGCGTAGCAGGCTGTGAGATTTCCGTTGATGCCGAGATGCCCGCTGACCTTAGCGGAGTAAACTAAAGCTTTGCAAAGCCCCGCTCAAACTCCCAAAGGGTGGGCGCTCCGCTGGTAGGTTCGCTGCCTTGCTCTTGAAAACTTAGCCACTCATGGCGCCGAGTTTTCAACCAGTATTCAGCATTCTCTTTGCCTAAATACTGATGAAGGGCTCGATCATTTGCTAACGCCTGACTTGCCAGCACCATATCGCTCGGTAAATCGCTTGCCCCCGGCGCCTGCCCCCAGCCGGTATGCTGCATGGGTGCTGGTAGTTCAAGATCTGCATCTAGGCCACACAGGCCACTCGCGATGATCACGGACATGGCTAAATACGGGTTGAGATCGCTAGACCCCACCCGATGCTCAATCCGAGTGGCGCCTGGTGAGGGGGACAAGACTCTGAGCGGCGCTGATTTATGATCTAGCCCCCAGCCCTGATGGGTTGGGGCGGCGGAGAAGTCTCGTAATCGTCTAAAACTGTTGATGGAAGGGCACAGTAAGCTCACGCTTGCAGGTAAATGGTGGTACAACCCAGCGATCCACCGCATCGCGAGCGCGGACAGGTGGTGAGGCTCGCTCGCATCGAAGAGTAGGGGTTCAAAGACGCCCGTTTCTCGCTCACGATTAACGTCGTGCAGCGAGTGGTGAATGTGCATGCCGTTGGCATGTCCAG
>CAJXDD010000142.1:0-7626 GCA_913052075.1 uncultured Gammaproteobacteria bacterium | reverse complement strand
TTCCCCGGTTACTCAGCCATGTGGAACGCGATGATTGATGGCCAGATTGATACGGCTTACGCGACCACTGTTTCTGGGCCGACGCGAAGACTCGAGGCATCACCGCAAGGTATTCGCTGGCTTACGATGCCTCATGAGGACAAGGTGTGCTGGGAGCGAGCGCATGCTGTGGCGCCCTACCTTGAACCGCATATTGCAACGCGAGGGGCTGCCATTACTGAATCAGTCCCGCACGAGGGCGGCACCTACCCTTATCCCGTGCTAACCACCTTAAAAGATCAAGATTCGGCGTTGGTTTACGCGATCACGGCGGCAATCCACCAAGGATATGACGATTACAAGGAGGCTGATCCAGGATCGGTGGGTTGGGCGCTGGACCGGCAGCGGTTTCAGTGGGTGGTGCCGTTTCACCCAGGTGCAATCGAATACTTCAAAGCGGTAGGGGTGTGGAGTCCGCTTGCTGATGCCCACCAAGTAGCGCTGGTCGAACGTCAAGAGGCGCTAGCTGAGGCTTGGCGCCTGTTCGCTCAGCGGCGCGACTTTGATGAGATGGATAAGCCTGCATTCGAGGACGCATGGATGCGGCATCGTAGCGAATACTTGGAAGGCAGGGGACTGAATCCTGTGTGGCGGCAATAAGGAATGACCATGCGATGGTCTGAGAAGACACTGCTCCCGTTGGCGGGCGGATTAGTGATGTTGCTTGTGATTGATCAGCTACGACTGTTTGGTAGGCCAATCACCAGTTTTTTCTTGAATGTTGAAACGCAATATTTCTACGCGCTTGTCGCGCTGCTCTTGCCCCTCGTTTTTCTCACGAAGCCGTCGCGATACCGGCTGGCGGATCAAACGCTTGCGGTTAGTAGTTTTGGAGCCTGTCTTTGGCTGCTCGCGCATGGGGAGCTGATTCTCGAAGAGGGGTGGGAGTTCATTGCGCCTGATCATGCGATTGTCGCGAGCCTGATCCTGTGGCTTGCGGTCCTGGAGGGGGTCAGGCGGGTCGCGGGCGTGGGCCTTCTGGCCATCACTGGATTGATCTCGTTTTACCCGCTTGTCGCAGACTGGATGCCAACATTGATCTCAGGCATGTCGATTGGCCTAAGAGAAACGGCGGCTTACCACGCTATGAGTAGTGAGAGTCTGATCGGTCTGCCGTTTCAAGCGTTCGCCCAAATCGTTATTGGCTTCCTCGTTTTTGGCGCGACGCTTCAAAGTTCCGGCGGGGGTCGTTTTTTTATCAATCTTGCATTCGCGACCCTAGGTCGGGTGCGGGGTGGATCAGCCAAAGTCGCGATCTTTGCGAGCGGGCTGATGGGATCGATGAGCGGTAGCGTGGTCACGAATGTGATGACCACGGGACAACTCACGATTCCGACCATGCGGGGTCAGGGTTATGCCCCGAAAACAGCGGCTGCCGTCGAAGCGTGTGCGTCAACGGGTGGTGTGTTACTGCCGCCGATCATGGGCTCCACCGCTTTCATTATGGCGACCTTTTTAGAACTGCCGTATGCCCAGGTTGCCTTTGCGGCGCTGATTCCGGCGCTGCTCTATTTCTTTGCACTGTTTTTACAACTTGATGCGCATGCCGCGAGACATGGATTGGTTGGGCTCCCCGAGTCCGACGTGCCAAGACTGCGGGATGTCTTGAAATCGGGTTGGCCGTTTTTGCTGTCGTTCGGGCTATTGGTCTTTTTCTTATTGGTGCTCCAACGAGAGACGCTGGCGCCGTGGCTCGCTAGCGCGGTGTTGCTGCTAATCAACCAAGTGCTTCCTGAACACCGATTAGACCGGTCGGGCTGGTTGAACTGGTCACGATCAATTGGACAGCTACTCATGGAGCTACTTACCATTTTGTGCGCGGTGGGTCTCATTGTCGGCGCACTATCGGTGACGGGGCTGTCTGGAACATTGGTCAACGACCTGCTCTTTGTGGCGGGTTCCGATGTGTTGATTTTGCTTTTGATGGGGGCGCTCACGAGCTTTGTCTTAGGCATTGGCCTCACTGTGACAGCAGCCTATGTGTTTTTAGCCATAGTCTTGGCACCAGCACTGATTGGAGGAGGCTTGATGCCGCTCGCGGTTCATTTGTTCATTCTCTATTGGGGGATGTTGTCGTTCATTACGCCACCTGTTGCGTTGGGCGCTTTCTCTGCTGCCTCGATTGCCCAATCCAGTCCTATCGCCACGGGGTTCGAAGCGATGCGGCTAGGGGTTGCGATCTATCTGGTCCCTTTTCTTTTTGTGTTGAACCCCAGCTTGATCGGCTCTGGAGCCCTTGATGTGATGGCGAAGGAGGTTCTGCGCACAGGATTCGCCATTGCTCTCGTTGCCTATGCAAGCCAGCGAGTCTTGCCCATCATGGGGGTCATCAGTTGGCCAAGTGCGGTGGCGGTTTTTTCAGTAGGCCTTTTGATCATGATGCCCGACCTTATGGTTGGTCGGCTTGGCCTTGAGCCCTCACAGATTTGGGCGATCGCTGGATCACTCATTGCCGGGGTGTTGGCTGTCGAGTGGGCGATGCGGCAGGCTGTCTCCCGAGCCCGCTGACTAAGGGCTAAGCGTTTCAGCGAATAGGGCCTTGACCAAGTCATCAGTAAGGCCAGCCCCGACTCTTTTGATCAATGCTTCAGTATCAAGGTCACTCGACTCTTGGTAGAGCGCGCCTTGAAGCGCAAATTCTAATCGGTCTAGTTGTTTAACAAAGCGCGCTTCCATCGTCTCTTGAGCCTCGTATTCCAGCCAGTCGGCCTTGAGGGCTGTGGAATCTGGGAAGAGCGCGAGGATGGCATCGACTGCTTTCTCCTCGCGCGCCACTTTTTCTGGCTTCGGGACGTTGTCAAGAGGGGTTAGATCTCCGACGTGGGCCTCTCCTAAATCGTGAATGAGGGCAAGCCGTAGTACTTTCTCGAGATTAAGTGATGGGACGTCACGCCCAATTAGTAGCGCTAGCATAGCAACGCCAAAGCTGTGCTCCGCAACTGATTCGCAATGGCGATCGCTGAGTCCTCGCTCAAGCCATCCTTTGCGGTAGGTTTGTTTGAGATGCAAAACCTGAAACCAGCCCGCAAGCCAGTCTGAAGGGGTTCGATTGGATCGATCGAGGCGTTCAAACTTCTCGGTGCGCATGCTGCCTCCCTGGGTTTGAGCGCGGATCATGAAGCATGGGGTCACCCTTCGCAACAGATGCATTCCAAACCATGAGGCGAAGCGTTGGT
The DNA here is from genome assembly GCA_913052075.1 of uncultured Gammaproteobacteria bacterium. Taxonomy (GTDB): domain Bacteria; phylum Pseudomonadota; class Gammaproteobacteria; order Pseudomonadales; family Azotimanducaceae; genus UBA9926. The sequence continues at coordinate 4,411 of CAJXDD010000142.1, read as the reverse complement.
CAGATGCGTATGTGAACTAAATGAAGTAGAAACGCTGATTTAACTGGGCATACCTGACACGCCCTGCAGCGGCCCCGCCGCTGTCGGTTGAGAAAGCAGCGGCTCCGCCATTAACGGCGGTGAAATCGGGAAGAGCAGACGATGCCGGCAGAAACCAATGAGCAGCGGCAAAGCAGGACGAGACGTCGGCCCAAAAAAGGTGTGTGCGCGACCTGTCAGCAAGAGCGCTCGCTCACCTTTCATCACCTGATTCCTAAAAAGCTTCACCGTAGGAACCACTTCAAGCGAAGCTACAGCAAAGAAGCGCTGTCACAGGGAGTCTATGTCTGCAGGCCTTGTCACGACGGGATCCATCGGTTGTTTGATGAGATGACCCTGGCTAAACAATTCGCTTCGCTATCTGCCCTCTTAGCGGATGAATCGCTGGGCAGGCATTTTGGCTGGGTCGCGAAGCAGCGAAGACAATCCTGATTGAACTTGTTCAAACGGGGTTTGTGAATGCCCCCAGTGTGGCTTCGGTCAGTTCAAGGAGTAGATTGGGTTCGAGTCCGATCTCAATGCCTCTGCGCCCTGCGCTAACGTAAATCATAGAGTGCCGAATGACGGTCTCGCTAACAAAGGTGGGTAAGCGCTGTTTTTGAGCGAGGGGGCTGATGCCGCCGATGAGATAGCCGGTAGTTGACTCCGCTTTCTTCGCGTCTAAGAGTTCAGCTTTTTTTGCGGCGGCAAGTTTTGCGAGTGCTTTGGGATTGATCGCCTCGCTCGCCGCGGCAATGGCAACGATTTGCACGCCAGTATTCAGCCGCCAGACTAAGGTCTTGAAGATTTGGTCTGCGGGAATATTGAGTGCAGCAGCTGCGGCTTGGGCGTAGTTTCTCTCGTTCGCAGGGTGATCAAATGTGCGCAAGTCATACGGATGACCTAATTGATTCAACAGTTCAATGGCAGGTGTCATGGTCGCTAATGCTTCAAGAAAACGATGAGTGTAACCGCTACACCACTTGATCGTCTGTTTCACTGAGCTTCAATCGATGGGATGTGGCCTTTCTCTGTGTTCGCAGGGTGATCAAACGCGCATAGGCCACAGGGATCGCCTAATTTATCCAGCGGTTCAATGGCAGGTGTCATGGCCGCTAATGCTTCACGAAAACGGTGAGTGTAACCGCTACACCACTTGATCGACTGTTCCGCTGAGACTCAAACGATTAGGTATAGCCTTGCTCTCCGCGTGCGCAGGTGCGCCAAAGCGCATAGATCATTGTGTTAGCAGGATTGTCACGAGGGCCATCTCTGAGCCATCCTCCGGGCTGCATGCTCCATGAAGCAAACAAGGCGACGAGGTGTCGCGGTCAGTTTGGGATACTATGTCGCGATGACAGGAGGGGACCGATATGGCCGGGATTACCAAGGCATCAGACGAATTAGGAGAGATAGCGGGGGAAGCGATGAGTCTGGGGCCTAGGCGCGGTGCCGGATGGATGGCGCTGCTGACGACGTGTTTTATCGGCGCCTCGATTGCGGACGTATCACTGCCGTCATCCGAGGACGGCCTTGAACCAAGCACTGGTGATGAACAGCCGGCTTGGGACGTAGATGCGCCGGCCTTTTCCGCGGAATCGAAAACTGTCCCGATTGATGTGCGTTCCGGGACTTGGATGAATTTGGACGTTTCACCCTCAGGCGACCAGATCGTCTTCGATTTGTTAGGCGATCTCTATTTGCTACCGATAGAAGGTGGACAAGCGACCTCCATAACGGGTGGTCTAGCTTGGGATATGCAGCCGACTTTTAGCCCGGATGGGTCGCACATTGCGTTCACGTCCGATCGCGCCGGGGGCGACAACATCTGGACCGTAGGCGTCAGTGATGGCGTGCTGCGGCAGGTCACGGACGAATCTTTTAGATTGATGAACAACCCAGCCTGGCATCCGGACGGTAAGCGTCTTGTTGCCAAGAAACACTTCACCACGTCTCGCTCACTCGGCACCGGTGAGATCTGGATGTACGATTTGGCCGGTGACAAGCCGTCACAAGGAGTGCAACTCGTTGCGCGGCAAAGCCCTAACTATCAAAAGGAACTGGGTGAGCCCGTCATCACGCCCTCAGGCGAGCATTTGTATTACACCCATGCGGCGTCGAGTGGTAGCACATTTATCTATCATGAAGACAGTCACGGCGAGCTCTTTGAGATCCGCTCTCTATCTCTTGTGGATGGTGAGACCGACACCGTTGCCGGGGGGTATGGCGGCGCGGTTCGCGCGGTCCCTTCACCAAGCGGTAATTACTTGGCGTACGTAAAGCGGGTTCGCGCCGAATCAAGATTGTTTGTAAAGGATCTCAAACAGGATACCGAGCGAATGCTCGTGTCTGAGCTCGACCCTGATATGCAGGAGACTTGGGGCGTCTATGGTCTTTACCCGAATTTCGAGTGGTTACCCGCTGACGCAGGATTGGTTTACTGGGCCAAAGGCAAACTATGGCGAGTGACCTTTCCTTCAGGAGAAATCACCGAAATACCGTTCCACGTCGAGGATGAGCGCACCATCTTCGACGCTCCAAGACCGCGGGTGGCTGTAGGGGAGCCCACCTTCACCACACAAATGGTCCGATTTGCTCGAACCTCGCCGTCGGGTGAAGCCGTGGTCTTTGAATCGTTAGGAAAGTTGTGGCTAAAACGGGCTGATGCCTCTCCTAAGCCGCTGACTAATCATGACAGCGCGCGACACGAGTACTCGCCCGTGTGGGCACCCGATGGCAAGTTCATCTATTTTCTTTCTTGGACTGATGGGGCTGGTAGTGAGGTTCACCGCATATCGGCTCGTGGCCGAGGCGAGAAAACATGGCCTGTTGAGCAGGGCCACTACGTGAATTTGGCAGTCGCGCCGGAAGGAGACGCATTACTGATGCGCAAGCTGCCTGGCAGCGACTTGACTCATCCTGCCTGGGGTAAAGCACCCGGGCTTTACCGGTATGGGTTGAAGGATGACAGTTGGGAGCGAGTGGCTGACGAGGGCGGCCTGCCGATGGAAGGGGCAGATGGCCGAGTGTATTACACCCAGCGCACGTGGGGTGGCCCTGATGGCGGATCCACTGCCCTTAAGTCAGTGAGTTCATTAGGAGAAGATGAGCGAACCCATGCAACCAGTAGCCTTGCTCGGTCAATGCATCTGTCGCCGGATGGTCGCTTCCTTGCCTTTGTTGAAGGCTATGAGCTCTATGTAACGCGAGTACCTGCGCTGGGTGTGTCTTTTAAGGTTGGGCCAAAACAAAGCGGAATTCCGCAAGTACAATTAAGTGAATATGGTGCTGACTATGTCGCGTGGTCGTCAGATGGCAGCCGAATTTCCTGGTCCATGGGTGCGACACATTTCACCTACGACGTGAGCGAATTCCCGCTGATTGAGGGGATTCAAACCGTCTCGCTTGCACAGTCAGTCCCGGTTGATCAACCGAGTCAGCGACTGGCACTAGTCAATGCACGCGCCGTAACGATGAATCCGGAGCGGGAGGTCATCCCGCAAGCAACTGTGCTCATTGAAAATGATCGGATCATAAGAGTTGGCGCCGCCTCTGATATCGAGGTGCCTACCTCCTATCAGTCGATTGATCTAGCCGGCAAAACGATACTGCCAGGATTTATTGATGCACACGCCCACGGCCCTTATGGGCGCGACGAAATCATTCCCCAAGCCAATTGGTCGCTGCTTGCCCATCTCGCGCTTGGCGTCACCACGATCCATAATCCATCGAGCCGGGCGAACCAAGTGTTTGCCGCTGCCGAATACCAAAAAGCGGGAAAGATCCTTGGGCCCAGGATCTACTCGACTGGGGAAATCGTGTATGGCGCGAAAAGCGTGGGCTTTGCCGACGTCAATGGGCTAGATGATGCCTTGCGGCATGTAAAGAGACTCAAAGCACAAGGTGCCATCAGCATTAAAAACTACAATCAGCCCAGGCGAGAGCAGCGGCAACAGGTGAACGAGGCGGCGTGGCAAGAGAACTTGCTGGTGGTGGCAGAGGGTGGATCGCTCTACCACATGGATATGAATTTAGTGGCTGATGGCTCAAGCGGCATCGAACACAACATTCCAACGCTCGCTATCTATGATGATGTGCTCCAGTTTTGGGGCGCGTCGTCGACGGCATACACACCAACACTGACGGTGACTTATGGCGGCCTCACCTCTGAGGATTACTTCTACCAGGAGTCTGATGTTTGGAAGCATCCGATTTTGTCTCAGTTCGTGCCCCCTAATCGCCTGCAGGCGCGAGCGGTTCGGCGAGTGACTGCCCCCGAGAGTGATTACCGGGATGACGACGCAGCGGCAGTTGCTCGGCAACTTCAGGCGCTAGGGGTGATGGTGAATGTAGGTGCGCATGGGCAAAGAGAAGGGTTGGCGGTTCACTGGGA
>CAJXDD010000141.1:0-7641 GCA_913052075.1 uncultured Gammaproteobacteria bacterium | reverse complement strand
TCCTACTAAAACTAGTTGGCGTTATACATTAGCCGAGCAAACGGTCATCGCCTCGGAGTGACGAGGGTGGCCAATTCTCCAACCTCATTCCAAGCGATAAACCACGTGATGCTAAGACGTCCTTAATTTCGGTGAGGCTCTTCTTGCCAAGGTTTGGCGTTTTCAAAAGCTCAACTTCAGTTCTGCGAATCAGATCGCCGATGTAATAGATATTTTCGGCCTTTAAACAGTTTGCCGATCGTACCGTCAGTTCAAGGTCATCAACCGGACGGAGCAATATAGGATCAAGCTGCTCTTCCTGGCTGCTGTCATCTGCTGCCGTGCTGCTCTCCAAATCAACGAATACTGCGGTCTGCTGTTGTAAAATAGTTGCAGCTCTGCGGATGGCTTCCTCTGGGTCAATCGTGCCATTCGTTTCGAGCTCGATAATCAGCTTGTCTAGGTCCGTGCGTTGCTCCACCCGCGCGCTGTCAACCTTGTAAGCAACTCGTCGCACAGGGCTGTATGACGCATCAAGCATCAACTGCCCGATTACACGCCCTTCCTCTTCGTCCGTGATTCGGGCATCGGCAGGAACATAGCCTCGGCCTCGAGTAACGTGCGCTCGAATTTCAATCCTGCCGCTGCTGTTGAGGTTGGCGATGACGTGATCGGGATTTGCAATTTCAACATCGTGATCGAGCACAAAATCACCAGCGGTTACCGAGCCTGCGCCCGACTTCGAAAGTGTTAACTCCGCCTCGTTGGCAGAGTTTAGGCTGACAGCAACACCCTTAAGGTTTAAGAGGATCTCGATGACATCCTCTTGTACGCCCTCAATCGCGCTGTACTCATGTAGAACACCGTCAATCGTTACCTCAGTGATCGCACAACCGGGCATCGACGACAACAAAATGCGTCGCAAAGCGTTACCTAACGTGTGGCCGAAGCCTCGTTCTAGCGGCTCAAGGACCACCTGTGCACGAGTGTTGCTGATCTGATCAACCTGAATATGTTGTGGCGTTAAAAACTCGAGTGAAGAATGGGGCATTTTTTTCCTTCCTTAATCGATCGATCGCAATCTACTTACTTCGAGTAGAGTTCGACAATCAGGTTTTCATTGATTTCTTTAGGCAATTCGTCTCTTTCCGGATAATGCTTGAACAAACCTTCCATACGGTCGACGTTCACATCCACCCAATCAACAGGTGCACGCTGCGAAGCAAGATTAAGAGCCCCTTGAATTCGCAACTGATTACGAGACTTCTCTCGAATAGACACAGTGTCTCCCGCTTCCACTTGGTACGAGGGGATATTGGTCACTTGCCCGTTAACCAGTATCGATTTGTGAGACACCAACTGGCGAGCTTCCGCGCGGGTGCAACCAAATCCCATGCGGTAAACCACGTTGTCTAAACGGCGCTCCAAGATCCGCAACAAGTTTTCACCCGTCGCCCCCTTTTGACGATCTGCCTTCTTGTAATAGTTCCTGAACTGCTTTTCTAGGACACCATAAATTCTGCGTACTTTCTGCTTCTCACGCAGCTGAACACCATAGTCGGATGCTCTCGCACGGCGATGACCGTGCATGCCAGGCGCCGTCTCGATTCGACATTTAGATTCGATGGGACGAACTCCACTCTTCAAAAAGAGGTCGGTCCCCTCGCGTCGCGCTAGTTTTAGTTTTGGGCCGAGATATCTGGCCATATCCGATCTCCTCTCTTACACCCGACGTTTCTTCGGGGGTCGACATCCGTTATGGGGAATGGGTGTGACGTCTGTGATGTTTGTGATGCGAAAGCCCACAGCGCTCAATGCTCGAACAGCTGCTTCTCTTCCTGGGCCTGGGCCCTTCACGAACACTTCTAGGTTTTGCAGCCCATACTCAAGGGCCGAGTTACCTGCTCGCTCAGCCGCGATCTGTGCAGCGAAGGGTGTGCTTTTCCGAGCACCACGAAAACCAGAGCCGCCCGCTGTCGCCCATGCTAAAGCTCCCCCCTGTCGATCAGTGATCGTGACGATAGTGTTATTGAACGACGCATGAATGTGAGCAAGCCCGTCTGCTATCTGCCGCTTACCTTTTTTTCGAGCAACCGGACCTGAGTTATCTGCTGGTGCCATACTTTGTCTCGCTTTTCCTTCTGACCTACCCAGATCAATAGTGATCTGTAGGTGCTTTCTGCTGTCTTTTAACGCAACTGGTTGTTAATCGATTTGCTATGTTGCTACTTACGGATTGGTCGTTTAGGACCTTTGCGGGTCCGTGCATTCGTTTTCGTACGCTGTCCACGAACCGGCAGGCTGCGTCGATGGCGAATACCTCGGTTACAGCCAAGGTCAAGTAACCTTTTGATGTTCAACTGGACTTCACGCCGCAAGTCACCTTCCACTGGGAGCTTGGCAATCTCAGATCTCAACTGATCTAATTCGCCTTCCGTCAATTCGCCGATTTTGGTGTTGGGGCTTATTCCAGTTGCATCGCACAACTTTTTGGCAGTTGTTCGACCAATCCCATAAATGTAAGTCAATGAGATTTCCGTGTGCTTATCATCCGGAATGTTGATTCCTGCTAAACGAGCCATTCGCCGCTCCTGTCCCTTTTAAACGGGTTTAACCCTGACGTTGTTTGTGTTTTGGTTCAGAACAAATCACGCGAACTGATCCGTTGCGCCTAATAATTCGGCAATTCCGACACATTTTCTTAACTGAAGCTCTTACCTTCACTTCATCCTCCTAATCGAGCACCTACCGGCGTCCGAAATTCTGCAGATTCGACTTCTTCATCAACGATTCGTACTGATGCGACATTAAGTGCGTCTGCACTTGCGCCATGAAGTCCATGATGACGACAACTACAATCAGTAGCGCTGTGCCTCCTAATTGGAACGTGATATTGAACTGCAGCACTAAGAACTGAGGGAGCAAGCACACTAGAGTCATATACAGCGACCCGAATAAGGTCAGACGCGTGATGATGCTGTCTATATACCGAGCGGTCTGATCACCAGGACGGTATCCGGGAACAAATGCCCCTGATCGTTTCAGGTTATCGGCCACCTCTTTGGGATTGAACATGATCGAGGTATACCAAAAACAGAAAAATATGATGCCTGCAGAAAACAATATGATGTTGAGCGGTTGCCCTGGGGCGATCTGTAAGCTCAGATCTTGAAGCCAGCCCATACTTTCGTTCTGACCGAACCATTGTCCTAGCGATGCTGGGAATAGCAATAAACTACTGGCGAAAATCGCTGGAATGACGCCCGCCATATTGACCTTCAGGGGAAGATGCGAACTCTGGGGCTGATACATCCTACGACCCTGCTGACGCCTCGCATAGTTGACGGTGATTCGTCTTTGGCCGCGTTCGACATACACAACGCCGGCAACAATTACGATCGCAAGTGCTGCAATCCCAAGTAGCGCGATGATCTGTATTTCTCCCTGCCGCGCCTGCTCGAAAGACTGACCAATCGCGCTGGGAAAACCAGAGACGATGCCGGCAAAAATGATAATTGAGATTCCGTTGCCTACACCGCGCTCGGTGACCTGCTCACCCAACCACATGATGAACATCGCGCCTGTAACTAACGTGGTGACAGCAACGAAGTGAAACATGAGCGAGCTGGTATAAGACAGTCCTTGGGAAACAAGTCCGCTGCTCATCGCCATCCCTTGAACAAGCGCCAGCGCAAGCGTGCCGTATCTTGTGTATTGAGAGATTTTTTTCCGTCCGGCCTCACCTTCTTTGCGCAGTTGTTGCAGAGAGGGCGTTGTCGCCACAAGTAGCTGGGTGATAATGCTGGACGATATGTAGGGCATGATGCCGAGCGCGAAAATACTCATCCGCTCAAGCGCTCCACCGCCAAACATATTCACGAGATCGAGGATCCCGCCCTGATTCTGGCTAAAGAGTAGCTGCAGGCGTTCAGGGTCGATGCCGGGTACCGGAATGTGACTGCCAATGCGATAGACGACGATTGCCATCAATACAAACAGAAGCCGGCTTCTCAGTTCTGAGAGACCGCCTCCGCTGGCTGTTTGTCTGGCTTGTGCAAGTGCACTCGTCATAATAATTTCTCTGATCTCGCCCGCGACGCTGGCAGGCCAATCGTTCTAGTTAACGGCTTTTAGTCTTCTACTTTGCCGCCGGCTGCCTCAATGGCCGCTCGAGCGCCTTTGGTGACACCCAATCCCTGTACCGTAACTGCTTTGTCAATCGAGCCTGACAAGATCACTTTGACTCTCGCTAATTTTCGGCTGACTAAATCCGCTTCTTTTAGGACATCAAGTGTCACTACGTCGGCATTTGCCGCCGCCACCTCGGAAAGAGTGACCTCTCCTGTCGTCCTTCCGACTTTGGAGGTGAACCCGAACTTAGGCAATCGGCGCTGTAGTGGCTGCTGTCCGCCTTCGAAACCAGGAAGAATTCGGCTTCCAGAGCGTGATTTTTGCCCTTTGTGACCTCGCCCTGCCGTCTTTCCAAGCCCGCTACCAATGCCTCGGCCTACTCTTTTGCGGGTGCGACGGCTGCCTTCGGCCCCTGAAATCGTATTCAGTCGCATGCTCACTTCTCCTCTCTACGCCTCTTCGACGTCTACCATGTACGCGACCTTATTGATCATTCCGCGTACCGCCGGGGTGTCCTCGAGCACTCGGCTCTGACGAATTTTTCGCAGCCCAAGACCCACGACGCAGGCTTTGTGGCTCTTCAAACGACCATTGAGACTTTTTTTCAACGTTACTTTGACTGTTTTATTTGCCATGTTGCGTTACCCGGAAATTTGTTCCACGGTCATTCCGCGCTTTTCTGCAATCGCAGACGGAGACCGCATGTTCTTTAGTCCCTCGAACGTCGCGCGAACAACGTTCACTGGGTTCGTCGACCCGTAGCACTTCGCCAATACATTGCGAACTCCTGCAACCTCTAGGACAGCGCGCATCGTTTTACCCGCGATAATGCCAGTACCTTCTGAAGCAGGCTTCATGAATACCTTCGATGCCCCGTGACGGGCAGTGACCTCGTACTGGACCGTCGAACCATCGAGCTCAACATCAATCATATTTCTACGCGCAGCTTCCATTGCTTTTTGGATTGCTTGAGGCACTTCCCGAGCTTTGCCTCGTCCATAACCCACTCGCCCATTGCCATCGCCAACAACCGTCAGAGCCGTGAAGCCAAAAATTCGACCACCCTTGACCACTTTGGCAACTCGATTGACTTGGACCAGTTTTTCCTGGATTCCCTCTTCGTTGTTATCTCTATCATTGAAAGCCATGACTATTCCTTTTACCTGCCTCTGCAGATCGACTTCTTTGCGATTGCGCTTTTCTTACCCTGCTCTCGGCTTTCGGTTTCCCATCACCGCCACCCCGAGCAACCTGATCAGGCCTGCCCTTACTTAAAATTCCAGACCACCCTCTCGAGCAGCATCAGCAAGTGCCTTGATTCGGCCGTGATACTTATACCCTGAACGATCAAAGGCTACCCTTGAGAGGCCAGCCGCTTTGGCTCTCTCCGCGATAAGCGCACCCACTTTGGCTGCACCTTCTATATTTCCGGTTGATCCTTCTCGAAGATCTTTCTCGAGCGTAGATGCGGCGGCCTTCACTGAACTACCATCTTCAGAGATAACTTGCGCGTAAATGTGGCGTGGTGAGCGATAAACACTCAGCCTTGGAACTAACAATTCCCGCATTTTGGCTCTACCACGCTGAGCTCTACGCAAACGAGCAGTCTTTTTACTTTTCATATCCTGTTTCTCCTGCTTAGCGCTTACTTCTTCTTCGCTTCTTTGCGCTTCACATATTCGTCGGCGTATCGAACCCCTTTACCCTTATAGGGCTCAGGTGGGCGAAACGCTCTAATTTCAGCTGACACTTGCCCTACTCGCTGCTTGTCCATGCCCTTTACCAGAATCTGAGTCTGGCTGGGCGTCTCAACATCGATACCCTCAGGAACTTGGTAAACGACTGGGTGGGAAAACCCGAGTGACAAGTTCAAAGACCTGCCCTGCGCTTGCGCTCTATACCCGACTCCTTGAAGTTCGAGCTTCTTCTCAAACCCCTCGCTCACACCGGTAACCAGATTCTTTACTAGTGACCGAAATGTTCCAGACATCGCAACTGCCTGTTTTGTCGACCCAACTGCCGACAACTTCAATTCTGACTCTTCTTGAGTAATGGCCACGTCGTCATGAAGCGTCAGCGTGAGGCTACCTTTGGCTCCCTTCGCGCTCACTTCTTGACCAGAGATCGTCACCTCTACACCCTTAGGGATTTCTACTGGACTGTTCGCTATTCTCGACATAGTTCTTTTGATCCTTGATCAGTCGCCAAACACGGGACGGTCTAAAACACAGAGCAGAGGACTTCACCGCCAACGCCTTGTGCACGCGCTGCTCGGTCAGTCATAACACCCTTATTGGTCGATAAAATGACAACCCCTAAACCCCCTCTGACCGAGGGAACGTCATCCCGACCTTTGTAAACACGGAGGCCGGGGCGGCTCATGCGCTTGATCTCTTCAATAACGGGCCGCCCGTTATGATATTTGAGACCAATTTGTAACTGCTTTTGACCGCTATCATTATCCGCAGTCGAAAAGTCCTCAATATATCCCTCTTCCTTCAGCACTCGGGCGACTTCGACCTTCACTTTCGAAGATGGCATTGAAACAGCAGCAAGCTTTGCAGTTTGTCCGTTTCGAACGCGAGTCAGCATATCCGCTATAGGGTCTTGCATTGTCATAGTGTTCTCCCTTACCAGCTTGACTTCACGAGGCCCGGGACGTCGCCACGCATTGCCGCTTCGCGGAGCTTCGTTCGCGCCAATCCGAACCGACGATAGACTGCATGAGGTCGACCCGTTAGCTGACAGCGACGCACCTGCCGACATGGGCTTGCATTGCGAGGCAACTTTTGTAGTTTCATCTGCGCTTCCCAACGCTCCTCGTCTGACAATGACAAATCTCGAATTTGCGCCTTTAGTGCTGCTCGCTTAGCAGCGTACTTTTTAACCGTCTTGGCGCGCTTAAGCTCGCGGTTAACCATTGATACTTTTGCCATTTCGTCCTCTAACTCTTTTTCGGTTCCAGCTTTATCTTTGCAATCGCAGCGGCTTAGGCTTCTCGGAAAGGAAAATTGAAAGCGCTCAGCAAGGCCCTTCCCTGCTCGTCTGTTTTTGCAGTGGTAGTGATGTTGATATCCAAGCCACGAATTCGGTCAGTTTTGTCATAGTCAATTTCTGCAAAGACAATCTGCTCGGTTACTCCCATGGAGAAGTTTCCTCTTCCATCGAACGACTTAGGACTTACCCCTCTAAAATCACGTTGCCTTGGAATGGCAATGCTGATCAGGCGATCGAGAAACTCATACATCCGACTCCTGCGAAGCGTGACCTTGCAGCCGATCGGCCAGCCTTCACGCACCTTGAATCCAGCGATCGAGTTGCGAGCCAAAGTGACTACAGGCTTTTGACCCGCAATCAGTTCCATATCGGCGACCGCGGCGTCTAACTGCTTCCTGTCACTCAGCGCTTCGCCCACACCCATATTCAATGTGATTTGGGTAATCTTCGGCACTTCCATGACATTAGAAAGACCCAGCGATTCCTTGAGCTTGGGCCGAATGTCTTCTTCGTATAATTTCTTTAAATCAGCCA
>CAJXDD010000140.1:0-7792 GCA_913052075.1 uncultured Gammaproteobacteria bacterium | reverse complement strand
TATGAATCAAGAGAAATTTACGAAAAGTGTGCAGGCGTCATTGCTCAAAGCACAATCGCTTGCAGTGAACCGCAACCATACAGCCCTTACCCCGGTTCATGTGCTGCATGCCATGCTTGATGAAAAAGAAACCGGTGCGGCTCTCATCTTCTTGAATATGGGCGTCGACATGGCGCGCTTAAATAAAAAGATTGAGGAATATCTGATCGACTTGCCCCACCTGGCGGAGCCAACTGGGGAGCTTGTGCCAACAAGGGAATTGGTCAAGTGGCTTAACTTAGCTGAGCACAAGTCTGAAATGCTAGAAGATCAGTACGTCTCATCTGACACGCTATTAATCACTGTGTTTCAGGCTGACCCAGCGATCAACACCATGCTCAAAGAACTAGGAATACAGGAAGGAGCGGTTGAAAGGGCTATTTTACAGTCTCGCGGTGGTGAACAAGTGTCTGATCCAAATGCCGAAGCACAACGCCAATCGCTGGAAAAGTATGCTGTCGATCTGACGGCGCTTGCGAGAGAGGGCAAGCTTGATCCCGTCATAGGGCGTGATGGAGAGATAAGGCGGACCGTACAGGTCCTGCAAAGGCGAACTAAAAACAACCCTGTGTTGATTGGTGCCCCTGGCGTCGGGAAAACAGCGATTATCGAGGGCTTGGCCCAGCGAATTGTTAACGATGAGGTGCCAGAGGGTTTAAAGAGAAAGCGTGTGCTTTCGCTCGATCTTGGCGCGCTGCTGGCCGGAGCAAAATATCGAGGTGAGTTCGAGGAGCGGCTAAAGAGCGTGCTTACTGAAATCGAGCGGCAATCTGGCGATGTCATTTTGTTTATTGATGAACTTCACACCTTGGTTGGGGCCGGGAAAACCGACGGAGCAATGGATGCCAGCAATATGCTGAAGCCAGCGCTGGCTCGAGGCACACTGCATTGCGTAGGTGCAACGACCCTCGATGAATACCGGCTGTATATCGAAAACGATAAGGCCCTCGAGAGGCGCTTCCAGCGCGTTCTGGTTGAGGAACCAACGATAGAGGATTGTATTGCGATTCTTCGTGGGTTGAAGGACCGCTATGAGGTCCACCACGGCATTCAAATTTCAGACAGTGCACTGATTTCAGCGGCAACCTTATCTTATCGTTACATCCCCGATCGCCAATTACCTGACAAGGCGATTGATTTAATCGATGAGGCAGCAAGTAGTATTCGCATGGAGATCGATTCGAGGCCCGAGGCGCTCGAGCAACTTAACCGGCGCCTTATTCAGCTCAAGATAGAGCGTGAGGCTATTCAAAGAGAGAACGATGACGCATCAAAAGCACGACTTGCTACTCTCGAAGGAGAAATTGACCGCTTATCAACCGAGAGCGCCGAACTGGAAACCGTTTGGGAACGAGAAAAAGAAAGCCTCAGCGCAGTTCACGGTATTCAGGAGCAGATAGAGTCCCTTAAGGTTGAACTTGAGCAGGCTAGACGTGAAGGCGATTTGGCGAGAATGTCCGAAATTCAGTACGGCCTCCTACCGTCGCTCAGTCAATCGCTCGAGGACTTGCAGGTCAACCAAGCAGTAGATCGAAATTTACTGCGTTATGAGGTGAGCGAGGACGAAGTCGCGGAGATTGTCTCAAAATGGACGCACATTCCGGTCAGCAAAATGCTAGGCGGAGAAAGAGACAAGTTATTGTCGCTTGAGGCAAGTCTGCACCAACGCGTCATTGGCCAGGATGAGGCGGTGAGCGCTGTTTGTCGTGCAGTGCTTAGGGCGCGAGCTGGCCTCTCGGACCCCAATCGACCCAATGGTTCCTTCTTGTTTCTCGGTCCTACGGGTGTTGGCAAAACGGAATTGTCGAAAGCACTTGCGCTAAACCTTTTCGATGCCGAGTCCGCGATGATCCGAATCGACATGTCTGAGTACATGGAAAAACACTCGGTGTCGAAACTGATTGGTGCTCCGCCAGGTTATGTCGGTCACGAAGAAGGCGGGCTGCTTACCGAGTTAGTCAGGCGAAAACCTTATGCAGTGATCTTGCTGGATGAAGTGGAGAAGGCCCATCCTGACGTGTTCAACTTATTGCTTCAAGTCCTTGATGATGGTCGGTTAACCGATAGCCATGGAAGGGTAGTCGATTTCAAAAATACTGTACTGATCATGACCTCCAATCTTGGGTCAGAACGAATTCTTGCGAGCCCAAGCAACCATCCTCATGAGGAGATGAAGCACGAGATTATGGAAGAGGTCCAGCGCCACTTCCGACCAGAATTTTTGAACCGCGTTGATGAGCTTGTGGTGTTCCATGCGCTAGATGAAACCCACATAGAAGGCGTGACTCACATACAAATCAACGCGCTACTCGAGAGAATCCGGGACCTAGGCATAGAAGCGACCATTAGTGAGGCGTTGGTTTCGGCCATCGCACAGGAGGGATTTGACCCTTCTTTTGGTGCGAGGCCCATCAAACGACTCATACAAAGAATGGTTGAAGATAGGCTTTCAATGGCCATCATCGACGGCCAAGTTGAGGAAGGCGACCACATCGAAATCACCCTTGGGGCAGATGGTGTGATTTTTTTGAAATAATACTGTACAAATATACACATCTAATGTACTGTACAAAAAAACAGTAATTGAGGTGTGCCATGGGCGTAGCCATCAAAACGGAATGTGTACGTGAAATTAACCGACTTAATCGGGTCGATCGGACGGTTCAATCGCTCCGCCAATCCAAAGAGTCAGGCAAAGATTTTAGTCGATTGGCTATGCAGGCCGCGCGACGTGTTAAGTCCTCTAAAAACAAGACGAAAACGACGAGACTGGTATGCTCCCACCTCAAAAGCCTTCTTCTAGACGGATTCGGAAGCGGCCCAGAAACGGCGATTAAAAAACACACTAGGCCAAGGCGAGCAGTGGTGCACCGAGTGTTGAGGCCTGATGCCTCGATCCAGCCAGTGTCACACGTGCGTCAAGCAATAGTGGATCCTCCTGAGCGTCAAATAGGTCTGCCCATCTAGGTTGGCCTAATCTCTTGCTGCATCACTGGATTGCAGTGCCAATGCTTTGCGGCACCAATGTGTCTGCAGTCATTGCTTAGGTTCATCTGGTGTTTGTGATTACCCAAAAAGCTTGTGGATAAGAACAGGCTATTGCAACAAACGATTGCAACTAGTCATCGTAATAAGCCGTTGGAATAACTCACTGCGATAGCTCGTCTTATCGAACCATCACGCCCTAGCTGGCAAGCAACTGGGAAGCACTGGCTAGCTAGTCAGCTCATCGTCTTAAACCAATTGAGCGCGCTCACTATGGTCGGTTACTGGCGCGACCAAATCACTTTAGAATACGTTTGGCAGTAGACTAAAACGAGTGGCGAGATGGATGGTGTAGACACGGTTATTGTGGGCGCAGGTGCGGTCGGCCTTGCGATCGCACGAGCGCTATCCGAGTCTCGCGAATGTCTCGTGATCGACAGCGAAATGGCGATTGGTCAGGGCGTCAGCAGCCGCAACAGCGAGGTAATCCATGCCGGCATTTATTACCCCACCGCTAGCCTAAAAGCTGAACTGTGCGTTCGGGGTAAAGCGTTACTGTACGAGTACTGTCAAAGTCGCGATATTCCCCACGCGCGATGTGGAAAGTTAATTGTAGCGACTTGCCCGGAGGAGGAAGCTGCTCTCCATGAGCTCGTATTAAAGGCCGCAGACAACGGAGTACCCGATCTCAGCTTGCTGACGGGCCAAGAAGCTCGCGCGTTCGAGCCAGAAGTCAGTGTCAGCGCCGCACTCATCAGCCCCTCTACCGGTATTGTTTCAGCACATGACTATATGCTGTCGCTTGTAGCTGACATCGAGCGTAATGGAAGCCTCATCAGCGTCGGCAGTCGATTAGTGCACGCCGCTTCAACATCAGGGGGATACAACCTTGAGATTGAAGTTTTCGATGGGTCGCGATTCGAACTTAAGGCCTCGAACGTCGTTAACGCAGCTGGCCTAGGCTGTCAGGAAGTGGCTAGATCGCTTGCCGGGTTTCCTGACGAGCAAGTGCCCGCCCGTTATCTGTGTCGCGGGCATTATTTCAGTCTGCAAGGCCCTCAGCCTTTCAAGCGGCTGATTTATCCTGTTCCGCCCGCTAGCGGTGCAGGGCTCGGCATTCACGCAACGATAGATTTGGCAGGCCAGGTTAAATTTGGCCCCGATACTGAATATATCGAGCACGAGGATTACTCAGTTTCTCTCGCACTGAAGAGAATATTTGCCGAAGCGATCCAACGCTATTTCCCAGGCCTTCATGCAGACCAGTTGATGCCAGCCTATGCGGGGATTCGGCCCAAGACGCAAGCGCCTGGCAGCGCTCCGACGGACTTTATCGTTCGCCACGAGCAACCCCTTGGGTATCCTGGATGGGTAAATCTCTTCGGCATTGAATCGCCTGGACTAACTGCTTCGTTAGCGATTGGCGAACGAGTGAAACAAATCCTGGATCACTAAATCGATTACTTTCAAACCTATTTTGATGCTCTCATTGCAGAGCGCATATTGAGGTGCGCTTTAGTAGAAACGACATCGCCTTAGCGTTCTCACAGATACTTAGTTGTAGATAGCTGATTGCAAATAGCTGGTTGTAGACAGACTATTGCAGGGGGTTCATTGTGGAGATGAATCTTTCCGAACAATCACGATCGGCATGGCTGTGTCAGCCCTAGCAACGGTCAAATCATTCCTTACCGCAGAGGCAGTTGGTGCAGGAAAGCGGTGATGGCCTTTCTGCAAATATGTTAAGGCTAATGATCAAGTGTTAACGTTTCCAAGGCGAAGAGCGGCGCAGGCCTTTCGCCGGTAAGATGACGATCGAGCGTTTCAGGGATTACTGACATACCGTGCACTCACATCACCACCATGATCACTCACTCCCATCCTTAGGTGCGCTCAACCGTGCGTTTGCTATCGCGATCATCATTAACTTGGTGTTCACTAGTCTAGAATTCGGGGTCGCGGTGTGGATCGACTCTGTCAGCCTTTTTGCCGATGCCACCCATAATTTGAGCGATATCTTGGCATTGCTGCTCGCCTGGGGTGCGGCCTACGTGACGGTCAAGCCACGAACCCAAGAGTTTAGCTATGGTTATGGCAAATCGAGTATTTTCGCGGCATTGGTCAACGCGCTTTTGTTGGTCATCATGGCGGTATTCATTGGTGTTGAGGCGTTTAACCGACTGTTCAGTCCGAAAGAAGGGCTTCCTGACGTTGTGGTGATTGCGGCGCTTTGCGGTGTGCTAGTAAACGGTGGCACGGCTTGGCTGTTTCTAAAGGAAAGTCATCATGATTTGAATATCAAAGCAGCCTTTTTGCATCTCGCGTTAGATGCATTGTTGTCCTTTGGCGTCGTTGCGGCGGGAGCAGTCATGATTGTTGCTGACGTGCTTTGGCCAGATCCCGTGATGGGGCTTGTTATAGCCGCTGTGATTATTGCGATGACTTGGCGGCTATTAGTCGATGCATTTCAATTGATGCTCGACGCGGTACCCAAAAACGTGAGTTTGGAGAGCGTGGAATCCTATTTGAGTGATTTGCCAGGGGTTACAGCGGTCCACGACCTTCATGTTTGGGCACTTTCGACCAAAGAAACCTGTTTGACGGCACACCTCGTTATGCCTGAGCATACTTTGCTTGATGAACCTGACGGGTATCGCCGAGTGAGTGAGGCATTAAACGAGAAATTTCAGATCTCTCATGTCACGCTCCAAGTCGAGCGCTCCCCTGATTGCGAAACTCAGAATTGCGAAACCATAAACCATGCTTGATAACGCTCTAATCGATCATCTCATAGCCGACTTAGACGCTAGGCCAATCGAGAAGACAGTTTTCCAACGTCCCTTTGCGGTGGCCGCTTTGCCCACACCAGCGCTTTTGCTGGATTTACCTCAAATGAGAAAAAATCAGCAAAGAATGGTGGAGGCAACGGCCAACGCTGGTTTGCAATTGCGCAGTCACGCGAAGATGCACAAGTGTCCCGAGGTCGCGTTATTTCAACTCAGTCAGGGCAGTAGTGGGATTTGTTGCGCAAAAGTCAGTGAAGCCCATGTAATGCAGCGAGCCGGCATTGAGGACATTTTGATTACCTCGCCCGTCCAAAACCTATCCAGCATCAAGCACCTGGCCATACTAGCGGCATCGAATACTAGACTTAATGTCGTTATTGATGATGAATCAGGCGCGCACCGCTTGAATGAGTTGCTTGTCGATCGCGGAGCTAGCATTGGCGTGTTCATCGACATCGATCCGGGGCTCGGTAGGACAGGTATCGCCGCGGATGAGCGCCTGCTGTCTTTGCTCGATGTCATTATGACCGATTGCGATAGGCTGATGTTTAAGGGGCTACAGGTCTATGCCGGGCACTGCATGCACATCGCCGACTACACGAAAAGAAAAGATCGATACAGCCGCGCGATGGCTCATGGACAGACCGCCAAGCAGCTGATAGAGAATAGGGGCGTCAGCGTGCCAGTGGTGTCTGGTGGTGGCACAGGCTCGTTCGATTTAGAGTCGGGCATAGGACTGCTCACCGAGTTGCAGGCTGGCTCTTACGCCTTCATGGACATTGAGTATCGAGATATTGAATCAGAGACAAGCAACCAATTTGATTGGTTCGGCATTGCATTGACGCTCCTTGTTACCGCAATTAGTCAGCCTTCGCAGCGTTCGATTACCGTTGATGCCGGCTTTAAATCGCTGGCCTCGGACAAAATGGTGCCAGAGTTCTTGGATCTAGATGGCGTTCAATATCACTGGGGGGGAGATGAGCACGGCATCATTTCCTTGAACAATCCATCCAGGAGTATCCAATTAGGAGAGACCCTGGAGCTCGTTACACCGCATTGTGATCCGACGGTCAACCTACACGATTTTTACTTTGTTAAAGAGCAGGACGTGATAGAGCTTTGGCCGATTAGTGCGCGAGGATGCAGCCGATGAACTGCCCACCTTTTTTTGAAAATTTTGAGAGAGGTCAAGATCTTTCCCAAGTCCCTGCAGTGACAATCACAGAGGGAATGACTGCGCTATATCAGGGTATGTTCGGTGATCGCAGCCGAGTTTATCTGGATCAGCGTTTGAGTGAGCGCTATACCGGTTCTGATCGGATGCTGGTGAATCCGCTCCTTGTAGGACACATCGCGATTGGTCAGTCCACCATACCGTCACAACGAGTGCTGGGAAATCTTTTCTACGAGGGGCTCATGTCGAGGCAACCCGTGCATGTGGGGGACACTCTGTCGACCACTACGCGAGTCGTAGGGCTCAAGCAAAATAAACAAAAGCCAGGACGAGCTGCGACGGGCATGGTTGTTCTTGAAATATCGGTCGTCAATCAGACGAACGATCCTGTCCTTCATTTTTGGCGCTGCCCAATGATCCCCTGCGAGGATCCCAGTGCAGAGACTGGTCATGATGACGATTTGTCTGAAGAGACCCTCGAATTGAGCAAAGAGACGATCATCGACGCTGCCCGATTCTGGGATCAGCCACACTTTAGAGACCTGGCAAAGTACGAGGTTGCCTCCCAAGCGGTTGGCCAACTTATTGAGCTTGAGGCGAGAGACACCGTGACGCTAGCGCCGGAGCTTGTGCGAATGACCCTCAACATGGCGATGACGCATACGGATGCCACGCGTAGTGTTTACGGAAAACGGTTGGTGTATGGGGGGCATACGATCTCGATAGCGGGCTCTCAGTTGGCACGGGCTCTGCCAAATCTCGTGACAATTTTGGCGTGGGAAAAGTGTGACCATGTTGGGCCGGTGTT
>CAJXDD010000139.1:0-7814 GCA_913052075.1 uncultured Gammaproteobacteria bacterium | reverse complement strand
TGGCCCCAGCGTCAACTCCTGAGGCATCAAATCCGCCAGGCGGTCTGGGTGGCGGCACGGGTATTCGATATTTGACGATTTCGGTGTCCAATCTGGATGAGGCTGAAGCTGCTTGTAAAGTGGCAGGCAGCAACATCGTGATCAGTGGTCGTGAGATCCGGCCAGGAGTGCGGATCTGTATGATGGAAGATCCCGACGGCAACTGGGTTGAACTCCTGCAGCAGGGCTAGTCGCCCCTCACGATTTTGAGCCTGAATGGTTTTAGACGATGGCTCAGTGATCGCATAGGGTATGAGACGAATAAAAAAAGGGCCGCTCGGCGGCCCTTTTTTGTTGTCGATCTCTTTAGAAATCTTTTGAAACTGACAGTGAAATCGTTCGAGGCGGAATCCACTGCAAATAGTTTCGAGCGCGATAAGACGGCGATTCCGCTGAGAAGCGGAAGGCTTCCGTCCGATCATCAGTTAAGTTCGAAACCGAGAGTTGAGCACGCGTTGTGTCATTGAACTCCACACCCACGTTCAAATTCGCTTGGGTGTAGCTGGGTGACATGTCAGCCGAATCCTCCGCAAAGGTAGCATAGCTGTCCCCGTAGTAGTTCACGTCTAGCCTTGCGAATCCAGGCATGTTAGCCAAGTCGAAGAGATAAGACAGACCAATGCTGGCTTGGGTCTCAGCTACGTTAGGCAAGCGATCACCTGCAGTCGCCCCCAAAGACTCAATGTCTTTGGTTATTTCTGCACTCATGACGCTCGCAGCGATGTCCAAACGTAGGTTGGATGAGATATCGAAACCGAAATCTACTTCAACACCGCTCGTTTCGGCTTCACCCCCATTATAGGTAAATGACCATCCGCAAGCTGGGCGTACGCCTACCTGAATATCTTGCCAATCAACCCTAAAGAAGGTGGCATTTAGATTGTAGCGTGAGCCACGTAACTTCATCCCCAGTTCGGTGTTTTCCGCCTTATCTGAGGTGTATCGGCGACTGAAACCAGCAGCTTCTGGATCGTTAGCACAGAAGAACGGCAACGCAGCATTGTTACCTCCTGGACGATAGCCCGCGGAGGAGACTGCAAACACGGTGAGGTTGTCGTTGACTTCATAGCTGGCAGCGACCTTGAAGCGCTGGTCCCGCTCGGTGCCATTTTCTTCAGCACAGGTGACGCCCACTGCCTCATCGCCATTACAGCCGACATTATCCGGATCTTCATAGAAGATGCCGTACTCAGACGTTTTGAAGCCATCGCTCATCTCAAAGGCTCGGAAACCAAAGGTCAGCGTTAAATCGCCAACTTCATAATCCATTGACCCGTAAACTGCTGTTTCCTCAGCGTATGAATAGTAAGTGTAACTACCGTACACCAGGCCACCGGCACCGCTATAGCCTCTATAACTCGTGTTTCCAAAGGGCGAGCGATAGACTGAGGGATCATAACCTCCGTCATGTGAGCTGAAGCCCATGTACGATTGGATGTAATCAAGACCATCAATGTCGGAGACTTCCCACTCTGAGGTTCGATTGCCGTCATCCTCATACTTGGTTTTGTAGTAGCCGAGCACCCACTGAAAGGCGCTGTCGTAATTTGAGACGAACCGAACCTCGGTGGTCTTAGTGCCAGAGTCACCCCAGTAATACAAGTTATCGACATAGAGATCATCGGTATCGATACGCGACCAATCGGTGATCGAGTCCTCGTCATAAGTGTAATCAGCATGGATCAGGTTCATGACGACCGGACCGAAATCGTACTCAGCGTTCAGGCTCCAAACTGATGACTTAACCTCAAAGACCTCATCAATGAATGCATAGAAAGCCAGTTCAGGGTCATAACCACTCAGATCGCCTCCTGCAGTGGCAAAGACTCGCGTACACGTATCGCCGTAATACCATTCGGCGTCATAGGCACAGTTAGCATCTACAATGTCGGCGGTTCCGGGCTTATCAGCGTTGCCTTTTTCTTTTTGGCCGAAATCAAAGCGATCTCTAACCATGTACATCAGGTTCACGTCCCAAGGTCCGTCCTCGTAGCGAAGCATCAGACGGTATTCGTCATCATCCTGATTGCCTACATCCTTTCTGCCCGTTGCAACGTTCTGATAAATGCCAGGATCTTTGGCTGATGTCATGACAGCTCGAAGCGCCATGCTCTCGCTCAGGGGAATATTGACCATCGCGTTCAGGGCGTAACCGCTGTCTTCAGCCAAGTTTTTGTTGGTGTACTCGGCTGTAACGTTGGCTTCAAATTCATCCGCCGTGGGCAAATTCGTGATGTAACGAATGGTGCCGCCAACCGCGTTAGAACCGTATAGCGTTCCTTGTGGACCTCGCAGCACTTCAATCCGATCAATATCATAGAGATTAGTAATCCCCATCGAGATCTCGTTCAGGAAGGTGTTTGTCGTGCCAGCTGTTGTTTGTGCCGTCGATGTATTAAGGCCCCGGATCGTGAAGTATCGGTCACCCCCCGGTGTGGAGACGCCCGCGAGAGTTCGCAAATAGTCTTCCGGGCGGTAAATCCCACGCTCTTCGATGGTGACAGCATCTAGTACAGAGATATTCATCGGAATATCCTGCACGGCTTGCTCGCGTTTATTGGCGGTTACGATGACCTCCTCGATCTCGCTGCTCTCGGCCCATGTCGTCCAAGCGGTGGTTATGAGTGCAAAGATCAAACAGGTTTTGATGAACCGGTTCATCATTAGTCCCATTTTTGTGTCCTCTTCTTTTGGGGAGATGTTGTCTTAGGGTATGGCTGGTTGCTCTTGAACAATTCATCAGTATCAGTTGGGCTTCTCCTGAGGCGAACGCCCCGACAGCTTACTGATCAAGGGTACAAAGTCGTTTTTTTTCATACCTCGGTGCGCCTTTTTATCAAAAAAATGAAGAAAATAAAAAGGTTTGGTTCAGGTATATGGTCTTGAAAACCTTAGGTAAATCATAATGTTGACGATCTTTTTTTGATCGTGCAGCTTCTAGTTTGCATGTCTGTGTCATAATAACTAAGAATGATCCAGAGCTGGTTTCATGCTCTCGGTCGCCCCCGCTCCAAAAAAACGTGATTCAGTCCGAGTCGAATTGACCAATCTTCATGGTGCTACAAAAACATCATTGGCTTTGCTCTGTTTCTCGAATTAATAACTCAAAAAAGTTTAGGGGATCTTCATCTAGCTTTAACACAGTCGCGATACTGTGACCGTGAGGTAAATCGAAGCGATCGAGATCATTTGATATCGCCGATGGCCCCCCAATTCCCTTCGGAGAGCAAAGTAAGACTTAACTTTTTGAGAAGAGTTGACTCGCAAAATGTTGGTGCCGCAGGCAATTGAACAAGGAGCTTAGGCATCGCCCGAAAATGAGTCGAATACTACGGACGTCGCGAATGACAATCTTTTGTAAACCAATGCGAGACGAGCCTGTAATGCTTGAAATAAAACCTGGCCCTAAGAACAGGGCGATGTGGGTTGCGATGCTCGCGATGCTGGCACTGCAGAGCATGGCAGAGCCAACCTGGCTAGCAGGGGACCATCACATTCATAGTAATAATAGTGTCGGTTGGGATGAGAGCAATCCACCCAAGCCTATCTTCGGTGGCGACGCAATTTACACTATCGAAAAGAACGCGCAGATGGCGCGCAAATTCGGATTATCTTGGATGGTGGCGACAGACCATGGGGGTCCAAATCATAGCAAGCTAAGCATAGAAAGCACGTATCCTGCACTGCTGGCTGCGCGATTAGCCGTCCCAGAGGTCATCCAATTTATGGGGCTTGAGTTCAATACGCCAGGCGCTGATCACTCCTCAATCATCATGCCTAAGTCGCCTAATGAAGCGAGACAGCTTGCCGCCTATGAGTATCGATTCGATAGTCGCGAGGCTTGGCCACCCGTCCCCAGCCGGAATGAAGAGGCCCGCATGATTGATGCGCTTGAATTTGCAAAGGGACTCAATCCTCAACCCGTCGTGATTGCGCACCACCCTAGTCGAAGCGCAAAGGAAGAGAGCGTGTTTGGTTTGACGACTCCCGCCGAACTGCGGCGTTGGAACGACGCCGCACCTAATATTGCGGTCGGTATGGAGGGCGCTCCTGGTCATCAAGCAGCAGAATTAAGGAAAGCTGACGACCGCGGTAGCTATCCCGCGTGGGTATACGCAAGAGGTGCATACGGGCGGGGGTTCCCTACAATGGGCGGGTTTGATCAGATGACCGCAATCGTCGGTGGATTTTGGGACGCCATGCTGGGCGAAGGCCGCCGATGGTGGATCACTGCAAATTCAGACTCGCACATTCACTACACCGAGGGCGGCATCGACTTCTGGCCTGGAGAGTACTCAAAAACCTTTGTCCACGCAGAGAAGACCCACGACGGTATATTGGAAAGCATGAGGGCAGGGAGAATGTTCGTGGTCACGGGCGATTTGATCACGGCCCTGGACGTGACCCTGTCAGACGGGGTGACCTCGGTAGGGTGGGGCGAAACGCTGAAGACCAAGCTGGGTTCGAAATTGACCCTTGAGATCGCCGTGACGGATCCAGAAGAGACGAACGCTGCGGGAAGAAACCCCTTGCTCAATCGGATTGATCTAATCATGGGTGCAGTGACTGGTCCGCAAGAGAATGTTGATCTCGCGCAAAATCCGACGACCGGGGTGGTCGAGCGAGTCTCGCGAGAGGCCTTTGAGGGCGTTGATGGGCAGTACCTGATTCGCTCGGAGTTAACCGCAGATGTAAACGGATATATGCGGCTCCGTGGCACGAATACCGATTCACTCGAGCCAGAGAAAGACCCACTGGGAGAGGATCCTTGGTCCGATCTTTGGTTCTATAGCAATCCAGTTTTTATCGAGCTCATTGATTAAACCTGCTCATAGCGCAACCCCTTCATAGCAGGTGGATCGCACATCCTCGTTATAGGCAGCCCTGAGCCGCTTATTGTTGTAAACAGCTCTGAGCGTTTAAAAACCCTAGCGACGTCGGACGGTTGTTTACCGGCCACTCGGTCCTGAGCGAGGGGGGAGCGCTCGAGGCGCCCCTCGTACCGGTCTCGAGCGACCAGCCTTAATGGGGTTACAGCTTTCTGAGCACGAGACTGCCTATTGAGTAGCCTGCCCCAAAAGAACAGATGACTCCTAGATCGCCAGCCTCTAAATCTTCATGGTGGAGATTGAACGCAATTAGCGATCCTGCCGAGGCGGTGTTGGCGTACTGGTCCAGCACCACGGGCGCCTCATAGGGGGTCGGATCCCGTCCAAGCAAGCGCCGGGCAATTAGATCATTCATGTTGATGTTGGCCTGATGCAGCCACCATCGTTTGATATCGCCCACCGCTAGCCCCGCCTTCTCTACGCTTGCTTCGATATGCGCCGCGGCCATGGGGCAAACCTCTTTGAAGACCTTGCGTCCCTCTTGGTGAAAATAGTTGTACTCGCGGTACGGGTCGTCATCGTTCGCATTCACCATGTAACCGATGTTGGAGCGAATATTGTTGGAGAAGACTGTTTCCGCTCGAGTCGTGAGAATGTCATAGCAGTGTTCACTCGAACTGGTTTCTCGTCGTTCAATGATCGTTGCTGTGGCGACATCCCCAAAAATGAAATGGCTGTCTCGGTCGCGGAAATTATTTTGGGGAGAGGTGAGTTCTGGGTTGATGGTCAACACCGCGCGGGCTGTTCCCGCAGCGACCATCTCATAGGCTCGCTGGAGCGCGAAGGTTGCAGCCGAACAGGCAACCAACATGTCGAAGCCAAACCCCTTAATTCCGAGTGCCTCTTGAACCTCAATCGCTATGGCCGGGTAGTAGCGCTGGGTATAGGCGCAAGAAACGATCACTGCGTCGATATCACTTGTCGTCTTATTGGCAGCTGCAAGTGCTTTCTTCGCGGCCTCAACCGCAATTTCGGCCTGATCGGATAGATCGCCCTCAGCCCTGAGTGGGATTTGGGGGGTCATTCGTGCTGGATCGAGAATGCCGTCTTTAATGTAGACATAGCGAGATCGAATACCCGAGGCTTTCTCGATGAATTCAGCCGATGAGTGAGGCTTTGCCGCTAGCTCACCCGCCTCGATGGCCGTCTGGTGCTCGGCGTTGTATCGATCGGCGAAGGCGTTATAGCTAACCACTAGCTCTTCGTTGGAAATTTGATGGGGCGGCGTCCATAGACCAACGCCTGACATCACGATCTGTTGGTTGCTCATCATTTGCTCTTTGCTGTTTGGAGGGATTCTCGGGTAGCCGCTTTTGATTAGCAAGGTCGCTCAGGTAAAGGCTGCCGAGGCCTGAATGGAAATAGCTGCAGATTGAGGGTTGTTCCCATCGAACGGATTTTCAATACTAGGGAATCGTCTGGATAAGTAGTGGCCACGCGCTCGCGTTAGAGGCTTGGACCATAAGGGGGGCTTATCGATCAGTTGAGTCAGGAAAGGGATGCCTATACTCAACCTGAGGGGGCAGAACGCGCGCCACCGCAAACTGTCTGGTCGCGAATCCGTCATCTCGGTCCGGGATTGATCGTATCAGCGAGCATTGTCGGATCAGGTGAAATCATATTGACCGCAAGTCTCGGCGCGGCGGTCGGCTTCGGAATGCTCTGGTGGGTGCTTTTATCGTGTTGGAGCAAGTCTATCGTTCAGGCCGAGTTGACTCGTTATGTGGTGGTTAGCGGTGATACCTATATCAGGGCATTGAATCGTATCCCAGGACGATTGCCGGGGCCTAAAGGCCCTGTGGCTTGGCCTGTCTTTGTTGGACTACTTGCTTTTATCCCGGGACTTACCGGCCTTGGCGGTTTGATGGGCGGCGCCGCGCTCGCTGTTGTGTTGATTTTTCCCGAATTGTCGAGCGCTTGGGTGGTCGCGGCGCTCGCCGTGTTGATTGCGATTTTATTGAGTACGGGTCGCTACCGGAGGCTCGAGCAAGTGCTCATTCCTTTGGTCTTTATCTTCACTCTCACAACGTTTGTGTGCTTGGGCTTGATGCAGTCGACCGACCGCGCAGTGACCATGGGTGATATTGCAAGCGGAATGCAGTTTGAATTTGACCCGACCTTTGCCGTGTTGGCGCTCGCCGTTTACGGATATACCGGCGTCAATTCGGCTGAAATATCGGCCTACACCTACTGGTGCGTTGAAAAGGGGTATCCCGCAAGAGTGGGTAAGCCAAGCGCTGGTGACGACTATGTCGGCCGCGCACAAGGATGGCTGTCGGTGCTTCATCTTGATGTCCGCCTAACGCTCCTCTTGATTACGATTGCCACATTGCCCTTCTATTGCCTTGGCGCCGGTGTACTCCATCCAGCGGGCGAAGTCCCATCGGGCACAGAGACCATCTCGGTCCTCAGTCAAATGTTTACGGAAACCATAGGACCGGGAGCGTTTTGGCTCTTTGCTTTAGGCGCTTTTTGCATCTTGTTTTCGAGCTCCGTGTCAGGTGTCGCAGCGGGCGCACGATATATCCCCGACTACTTAATGGAGCTAGGGTTCTTAGATCGGGACCGCCTTGATGTACGCAAGAAGATCATCCGCACCTATGGGCTTCTTGTGCCTTTTGTTGGGCTGGCGTTTTACTTAGGTTTTCAGCAGCCCGTGTTGATGGTCACCATTGCGGCTTGCTTCGGTGCGCTCATGCTGCCGCTGCAATGTTTTATGGCGATTTACTTGGGTGAGCGAACCCTGCCCGCCGAGTTAAAACCAGGACTGGTCGCCAAGATCTTCCTGCGCTTAACGTTTTTGTTTCAACTTCTGATGGCAGGGCTCGTGATTTATTTTGTTGCGCTGTAGTGGGTCAGTGCGATGGGTATCTTTATTGCTGAGTG
>CAJXDD010000138.1:0-7858 GCA_913052075.1 uncultured Gammaproteobacteria bacterium | reverse complement strand
TCCATATCGAAAGCAATCAAGCGCCGATGTCTTCGATAAATACCGTCCTCTTGCACTGCTGCATCCAGATCGAGCGCGGAGACGCACGCCATCAATTCTTCTCTGAATCGATCACTTGGTGTGCCTCGGAGTGAAAATTCAAGACAAGCGCGGGTTTGGCTTGCTACTCCGGAAAGCGGAATGCGTCCAGAAAGCCGATTAATGTGATCGATGTTGAGTCCGGCATCCGCGATAAGCTTCGAGATGACGGCGAGTTGATCCGCGGAAATGGACCGAGCTAGCAGCGTTAAGATGGTTCGGGATTGCCCTTGTCGCTGCACCCATGCGTCGTAATCCTCTTCAGCCACTCGAGTGCGTGATACAACAAGTCCACGCTCGTGAAAGACGCGAGCCAGATCGTCGATCACTTCCTCACGACCCGTCTCACAACGAATCATCAGTCCTAGGGTCAAAAAGTCATGGATCACGGCTTGACCCATATCCAGGATCATCACGTTCGCACCCGCAAGACGATCCGTCAGCATCGCGGTTAACCCAGCTTGATCGCGGCCAGTGACATTAACGAGTTCTATAAAGTACATACGAAACCTCTAGCGCTTCATTATGAATGATTCGATCTGAACCTGACAGATTGAAGCTCCTCGTCGACACTCCGGAAAGGGTCATAGCTCTGGTGGACGTCCTGTTAGATTGACGTGGATGCTGCCTGACTTGCCCATGTTCGACGCTGTGACCCATTATCTTATTTGTCCTCACTGGCTTGCGCTTGCTCCAGTCTGGCAGGTGACGGTTTGACTTGAACTACACATTCGGCGAGCCTATCGCCCGCCATGGCTAATCGACCATCACGCCTGCTCATTCTTATCCTCGCGCCTGCCCTAGGTTTTGGATTGCTGCTCATTTGGCTTTCGGCCGAATTTGCCTCGAGTCGAATCGAACAAGCCGAACTCGAACTCGCAGAAAAACTGTTGGCTCGGGTCGAAGCAAAAATCCAGCCTTTCTTAGATCCAGTCGATCCCATTTCTTTACAAGTTGTATTGGATGAGTACGCCCGCTCGCTGCCTGATGCCACAATCTCACTGATCGATATCGATGGCATAGTGATTGTTAGCGCGGGAGACGTTCCCGATCACCATCAGGCGTTAACGGTAGGGCTCATCAACAAAGGAGAAATGGTAGGGCAGCTGGTTAGCCAGCTGAGAATCGACCATGCAGACGCTGCTCGCAGTGCGATTTGGAGTGGCGCGCTGATCACACTCATTGCGATGGCGGCACTGCTTACGGGCTTTGCTGTCTTTTTTGGTGACTTTGTCATGCTATGGATTGGCTTCCCTGCGGGCCCGGCTCGCGGTGCCCGCCCCCGACCAGCAGCATTATCACCTAACCCCGAGCTCCCGGTGGCGCCCGTGGAGGCGGAGGCACCCGAAGCGTGCCTAAGCGCATCGCTCCACTTTTTCCCGGGGCGCTTAATCACAAAACAGGACGTCACTGCAGCGATTACCCGTACTGATTTAGAGGTCACCCAGATTCGCGAGGGGGTCTTTGAGCTTCACTTGGCGCCCTGCCGAAGAGACCACGATTTTTCCGATGTGATCGGCATGCTTGCAAGCTTGTGCGCCAAGCATGGAGACATCACGCTACGCGGCGCACTGCTCACAGGACACAGTACAGAACAAAACGACCTGAAAAAGAAAGCCCGATTCTATGCGTTGAGCGCTAAAGACGAGCTAATCATTGACCGCCAAGTCCAGGATGCGCTCGTCAGCGTGGGTTGGGCCGACGAAGAAATCATCCAGCCTTTTCAATCAACGCTGATCTCAGATGATCAACTCTACAGCTTTCGATTTGACTGACCCTAGGGGCGAATCAGTTCGACGTCATCGACCTTTTGGAACCCTCTCGGTAATTTGAGCCCGCGTCGCGCACGCTCTCCCTGAAAATGCGCTAGGTCTTTCATCGACAAATTCAAGTGCCGTTTGCCTGAGAGCACTTTCAAGCTATCCGCCTCAGACATCACCGCCATGAAGGCCAGCGTTTCTTCTCCGGCTTTAAAGAGCGGTGTGGGAATATTGATCATTTTGTTACCTTTGCCCTTCGCGAGCTGCGGTAGATCTGCTGCTGGAAATACGAGTAGTCGCCCCTGAGACGTGAATGCGGCAATGTACTGGGATTCAATATCGTCAACGCGTGCTGGCGCGAGCGACTCGCCGCCTGCTGGGACAGAAAGGTAGGCTTTCCCTGCCCGGTTCTTACTGATCATGTCCGATACAGAACCGATAAACCCGTACCCCGCCGTACTAGCAATCAGATACTGCGTGTCACCTTCATCTAGCAGAACGCCTTTAAACGTGGCTCCCGTGGGCGGATTAATTTTGCCCGTTAGCGGCTCTCCCTGGCCCCTTGCCGATGGCAGCGTATGCGCCGCCAAGGCGTACGTTCGCCCAGTAGAGTCCAAAAAGACTGCCGTTTGGTTGGACTTGCCACGCGCCTCACAAAGAAAACTATCCCCTGTGCGGTAGTTCAGCTCGTCTCCTCGGATGTCGTGCCCCTTTGCGGCTCGAATCCAGCCGTTGACGCTGAGCACCAATGTAACGGGCTCTGTCGTCATCAAGTCGTTTTCAGAAAACGCCTTGGCCTCGTCTCGTTGAACGATTGCGCTCCGCCGGTCGTCACCAAACGTTTTTGCATCCTCTAACAATTCTTTTTTGATCAGGGTCTTCAGCCGACTCTTAGAGGCAATGATTTTTGAAATCGTCTCACGTTCGGCGTCGAGTTCAGACTGCTCGCCCCGAATCTTTTGCTCTTCAAGCTTCGCTAACTGCCGTAGCCTCAGATCCAGGATAGCTTCAGCCTGGCGGTCGCTCAGCTCAAACCGTTTCATCAATACTGGCTTTGGCCGATCCTCAGTGCGAATGATGTGGATCACTTCGTCAATATTGAGAAATGCGATCAGTAACCCTTCGAGGATGTGTAATCGGTCTAGGATTTTCTCTAACCGGTGGTTCAGTCGCCGAAGCACCGTTTGACTCCGATATTCAAGCCATTCCGACAGCAAGTCTCTCAGCGAGCAGACCCCTGGGCGTCCAGAGAGCGTTATCACGTTATGGTTGACGCGATAGCTCCGCTCAAGGTCTGTCGTTGCAAAGAGGTGATTCATCAGCTGCTCAGAATCAACACGGTTGCTTCGGGGCACGATGACGAGTCGAGTCGGATGCTCGTGATCAGACTCATCCCGCAGGTCTTGCACCATCGGCAACTTCTTTGATTGCATTTGCGAGGCGATTTGCTCTAGCACTTTCGTACCGGAGACCTGGTAGGGCAGCGCCGTGATCACAATCTCACCCTTTTCTTTCGACCACTTCGCGCGGGCCTTGATTGACCCGCGACCCGTCTCATAGGCTGATCGTATATCTGCTTCGCTTGAGATAATTTCAGCGCCGGTAGGGAAGTCTGGTGCCTTTACGTGCTCCATCAGGTCAGCCACTGATGCCTTGGGCTGCTCCAATAACCGCACGCACGCTGAGACCACCTCATTCAAGTTGTGCGGGAGAATGTCGGTTGCCATACCCACAGCGATTCCGCTGCCGCCATTCAACAGCACATTGGGCAAGCGAGCTGGGAGGAGCGCTGGCTCTTCCATCGTGCCATCGAAATTTGAGAGCCAATCTACGGTCCCTTGACCAAGTTCCGAGAGCAGCACGCTCGCGTATTTGGTGAGCTTTGATTCGGTATACCGCATGGCGGCATAAGACTTCGGATCATCCGGCGATCCCCAATTTCCTTGACCATCCACCAACGGATACCGATAGCTAAAGGACTGCGCCATTAACACCATGGCCTCATAGCTGGCCGCATCGCCATGAGGGTGATACTTGCCGATGACATCGCCAATGGTGCGCGCCGACTTCATGTACTTTGCATCCGCATTCAGTCGAAGCTCTGACATGGCATAAATGATCCGCCGTTGAACGGGCTTTAGACCATCACCGATATGCGGCAGTGCGCGATCGTTTATGACGTACATAGCGTAGTTGAGGTAAGCGTTTTCAGTAAATTCTGCGAGAGGAATTGATTCCAATTCGTCCGCCATCAAATCTGTTGCCATTCTTTGTCCTACTTCAGCTCTTCGTTTGCAGGGGTTGTGTTTGCTACTCGTAATTTACCGGGCCTTTTTCGACGCTTTTCATTCGCAGGGGTTGGCTGCTAGCGGACGCATGCCGCTTTTAGTTAAGCGCTCTTTACTCAAATGCTTTCATTTAGATGCGCTTAATCTAGCTACTTTCAATCTAGGCGCCTTCAATTCGGGTGCCTTCGATCTGGATACCTCGGTTGCCATGCGGCAGCTAGCCAGCTATTACGCTCGCTCGCCGTTTGCCAATCGCCAACTACCTCCGTGTTCTCGCCTGCTGCGTCAGGCTTTACCTGATCGCCGATCACTGCGCCCTCATGATCACTTTGGTTCACTGCGACCCTTGGTATTTGCCGCGTCAATCTCCAGGGGTCAACCAAAGTGTGCTGGCTATAGCCGCTCCGCCATGTCGCCTTTTCGCTCCAACCAAGATTTTCGATCGCCGGCGCGCTTCTTCGACAACAGCATATCGAGCACGCTTTGCGTCTCATTGCTCTCATCGGCAACCAGTCGAACAAGTCGTCTTGTATCGGCGGACATCGCCGTCTCCCGGAGTTGCAGCGCATTCATCTCACCCAAACCCTTGAAACGCTGCACCTGTATCTTGCCTCTAAACTTCTCCTCTTCGAGCCGAGCAAGGACATGCTCGCGTTCAGCCTCATCGAGTGCGTAATGAACATCTTTGCCTGCATCAATGCGATATAGCGGCGGCATAGCCACAAAGACATGCCCCTCACGAACAAGGGCTGGAAAATGCCTAACAAACAAGGCGATGAGCAGGCTGGAGATATGAAGGCCATCTGAGTCCGCGTCCGCAAGAATGCATACCTTTCCGTACCGCAAACCCGACAAATCTTCAGACCCTGGATCCATACCAAGTGCAACCGATATATCATGGACTTCTTGGGATGCCAGAATCTCGGCTGAGTCCACTTCCCACGTGTTAAGAATTTTCCCTTTAAGCGGCATGACTGCCTGAGTTTCTCGGTCCCGCGCCTGTTTCGCCGAACCACCCGCCGAATCACCCTCGACCAGAAATAGCTCGCCAGCCATGACGTCCTGGCAGGAACAGTCGGTCAATTTTCCGGGAAGTGCAGGACCTGAAGTGACCTTTTTTCGAGTGACTTGTTTGCCTGCCCGCAGGCGAGACTGAGCGTTGCTGATCGCCATCTCCGCCAATCGCTGGCCCTCTTCAGTGTGCTGGTTAAGCCACAGACTAAAGTGGTCTTTAACAGCGGCTGACACGACGCCTGCTATGCCGCGGCTATTCAATCGGTCTTTGGTCTGGCCAGCGAATTGTGGATCCAGCATCTTGACAGACAGTACATAAGCGCAAGATTCCCAAATATCATCCCCAGTTATTTTCACGCCCCGCGGAAGCAGATTGCGAAATTCGCAAAATTCACGTAGCGCCTCGAGCAGCCCGGTTCGCAGACCATTGACATGGGTGCCGCCCAGCGCAGTAGGAATAAGGTTGACATAACTCTCGTTCGGCGCTTGTCCGCCCTCGGCCAGCCATTGCACGGCCCAATCGACCGCGTCAGTTTCACTCTCTATCTGCCCAACAATCGGGTCGGCAGGAACGGTCTCGAAGGCCTGCATTTCAGTCGTGAGATAATCAGCAAGCCCATCTTGATAAAACCATTCGATGACTCGCTCATCGTCACTGGCCGTCTCATTGATAAACACAATTTTTAAGCCCGGGCAGAGAACAGCCTTGGCCCTTAACAAGTGTTTCAACCTCGACACCGAAAACCGATGGGAATCGAAATATTTTGGATTGGGCTTGAACGCAATGAGCGTGCCCGTGTTGCGCTTACCCACGGATTCTCTTATCGCAAGCGGAGACTTCATCTCGCCGTCTTTGAATGACATGTGGTGCAGGTTGCCGTCTCGCCGGACAAACACCTCGAACCGTTCCGATAGCGCGTTGACGACCGACACGCCCACCCCGTGGAGACCGCCAGAGTAGCGATACTGATCGTTGTTAAATTTAGCGCCGGAGTGGAGCCGCGTAAGGATCAGCTCAACCCCAGACACTTTTTCCTTTTTGTGAACGTCGACCGGCATGCCGCGGCCATTGTCACTGATCGACATTGAATGGTCTTTACTTAGCGTGACTTGGATTTCGCTCGCATGTCCTGCGAGCGCCTCATCGACGCAGTTATCGATGACCTCTTGTGCCAGATGATTGGGCCGGGTTGTGTCTGTGTACATCCCGGGGCGCTTTCGGACAGGCTCTAGCCCTTCAAGAACCTCTATCGCGTCCGATTGATAACTTTTGGCCATAGGTCATGCCGTCCTGGTATTCAGCAAGTTTACGTGTCAGCGCGCCGGCGCCTCAGCATTATCAGCAGGCAGAATCTGTGTCTCCGCGGCCGCGATTATACCGGGGCAATATTCTACGAAGAACCTAAACAATCGAAATTGGGTCAGTTGCCATCCCGTGTGACAGACACAACGTCAGCAACTCACCGAGCAGCTGGTTCACTTGGGACTTCTCGTCGGGCTGGTAGTGCTCGGGGTTGGGCAGTGAATAGACTTGCCTCAGCTTCCTCGATTGGCCGACGCGTAACACTTCAGCAGTCGCCAGGTCATGGTATACCCTGACTTCGAACTGCGGCCATATCAGCCAGTTCAAGCCAATATCCAGTTGGTCAAGCTCAATGGACAAGGTTGCGGTATATCGCGCACGTTCGAGCACATGCATGGTTACCGAAGCCCGACAATGCTCGCTCGCCAACCCGAAATGACGGGTGTCTTGCTCGTCTAGGTCAGCAAATAGGCGCCGGATACGAATGTAATTCGCATCGCAAGCTGCCATATCTTTAATAAGATCTGGCACATACCGTTTGCGTTTATGAAAATCCACGAGCTCAGTTCATACTCTATTGCGCTGCAGCAAAGCTTAGCACGAAGCATCCGGCGCCCGAGCCTCAGTGCCTAGCTCGAATTGTTCGACTCTCGCTCTGATGTCTTCGCGCACCGAGCGGAACCCTGCTAAGACAACAGCATCGTCGCCCTCGATGGCGGCAGGGTCAGGAATGGGCCAATGCGTTTCTGCAACGCCAGCTGGGGGTACCGGGCAGGCCTCTCGCGCATTTCCGCATACGGTGATCACGGCATCTGCCCATTGAATCATGGCGTCTGTCACTACCTCTGACCGATGACCGCTAATGTCGATGCCGGCCTCTCCCATGACAGCGACCGCCGTTGGATTCAAGCCATGGGCTTCAATACCAGCGGAACGAACGAAAAATTCATCCCCTCGTAAGGCCCGAAAGTAGCCTTCGGTGATTTGCGAGCGACAAGCGTTACCCGTGCACAAAATAAGAAGATTGATCATCGCTCGGACCCCTTAGCAATACCCGGTAAGACGTTCGCAGCGATTAGCGCAGCAAGTGTTCGGTCGAGCGCCCCTGATTCACGGTGAACGAGCCGCAGAGCGCTATCTCTCAGCCTTGACCGTTCTTCATCATCGCTCAGAAGCTGACCTAAAGCCGTGCCTAGCGCTTGCTCATCTTGGACTTGGACCATTGCCCGCTCAGCCAAAAATAGCGCAGCCATCGACTCAAAGTTATACAGCGACTGACCCACTACCACTGGACATTCAGCGGCGGCGGCCTCCATAAAATTGTGGCCCCCGTGGTCGATGAGCGTTCCGCCGATAAAGGCCGCCTGTGCAACGCCGTACCACGTCAGCAACTGTCCCATTTCATCGAGCACAAC
>CAJXDD010000137.1:0-7860 GCA_913052075.1 uncultured Gammaproteobacteria bacterium | reverse complement strand
TGAAGGGGCCCCGCTTAAACTCCTCTCGGAATTTAAACCCATAGACGAATACATCCTTGAGCCAGGAGACGTGCTCTATGTGCCGCCAGGAATCGCCCACAACGGCACTGCGATCGGGCACTCAATCACTCTGTCAGTGGGCTTTCGATCGCCTACTCGAGCGGAGCTTTTTGACGATCTTGCAACGGATTTGCTGTTTGAATCAGCTAATCACCATTACCGTGATCCACCCTTGACCCTGTTAGATGCAGGGGACGAACTTCAGGATGCAGTCATTGACCAGCTTCAGCTATTGCTCAAGGAGGTAGCTAACGATCGGGATCGGCTCGCTGACTGGTTCGCTCGATACATGACGACACCAAAATATCCTGATATTGAGACAGCAGTTCCCGAGCATCGAGAGATGCACTACCAAGACAGGCGCTATGTGAACGGATTTGAAGACAACGCCGATTAACTGAGACCGGCGAAAGGCACCGTCAACTGTGCCGGCTGACCTCGACCTCGAGTTCGCTAATCCCATGGATAAAATTGGAGCGAACACGCACTTCGGGTTTGACAACGTCTATCGCTTTAAATCGTTTGAGAATTTCTTCCCATAGTACTTTGAGCTGCATCTCTGCTAGTCGATTGCCAAGGCAGCGGTGGATTCCGAACCCAAAACTCAAGTGGCGCCGGGGTTGGCTTCGCCCGACCGTCAAGGTTTCAGGATCATTGATGACTGATTCATCGCGATTGCCCGAGATGTACCACATTACCACCTTATCACCTGCTTTGATCGATTGGCCTTGTAACTCAACGTCCTCGGTCGCAATTCGTCGCATATGCGCGAGCGGCGTCTGCCAGCGAATCACCTCCGGCACAAATCCTGGGACAAGGGATGGATCCGAGAGCAATTGGTCAAAGCTACCGCCAGTTTTCGATAGCCCTAACACGCCGCCAGAGATCGAATTTCGAGTGGTGTCATTGCCACCGATAATGAGCAAGATCAGATTACCCATGAACTCCATGTCATCCATGGCCTGCATTCTTGGGTCATTGGCCATCAAAGTAATGAAATCTGGATGTTCTTCTGGATTTCGTAACCGACGCTCTGCCCATAGCTGTTTGAACTCATCGAGCATTTCAAACATCCCGGCTCTTCGTTCCTCGTCTGGTAGGGCGCCGCCAACCGCTTCACTCGACGTTGCGAGGTCAGACCACGCCGTTAACTTTCGTCGCTCCTCAAAGGGGAAGTCGAAGAGGGTCGCCAGCATTTGTGTCGTTAGCTCTACTGACACGCGGTCCACCCAATTAAACGGAGTGCGCTCTGGCAGGTCATCGAGTAATTGACACACCCGCTCTCTGATCAAAGGCTCCATTTTTTGGAGCTGCATTGGGGCGACCGCTGGGGTAACCGACATCCTTTGCGCATCATGTTTGGGTGGGTCCATCGAAATGAAGTTGGGTGCCTCAAAATCCGGTTTTCTGTCCCCGATGCTTACCCCACCGATGGAAGAGAAGGACTGATGATTGCTGTCGACGGCCATGATGTCTTCGAAACGCGTAATCGACCAATAGGGACCAAAGGGACTGTCCGCACAATAGTGAACGGGGGCCTCTGACCGCAGTCGCGCAAAGATGGGCCGCCAACTATCCGTTTCGTACAGGCTGGGGTCTGACACGTCCACGGCATCAATGTCCCTATCCATCTGATCTGTTCTACTCATGATCGATTCCTCTCTTTCGCTTGCACACGAGCCTACTCGTTCAAGTTGCTGTTTTTCTAGCGACCTAATTCCTTGACGTTATTCGGTTATCACCCGTCATCACTCACAATCACCAATCACCAGCGAGCGATTCAAAGCGATGATCAATGGTTAGCTACCGCCG
Source organism: uncultured Gammaproteobacteria bacterium (assembly GCA_913052075.1). Lineage (GTDB taxonomy): Bacteria > Pseudomonadota > Gammaproteobacteria > Pseudomonadales > Azotimanducaceae > UBA9926. The sequence goes on along the minus strand of CAJXDD010000137.1, from coordinate 5,988 downwards.
TTGATCAGCATAGTCTGACCTGTCATCCACGAAGACGCGTTGCTCGCGAGATACACAACTGCTGGCGAAATATCTTCTGGTGCTCCCAATCGACCCAAGGGGATATTCAGCTTTTCTCCCATACCTGGCAGATCTTCATCCTTCAATCCAAGAAATTCCATGAAGACCTCGGTTGGGATTGGACCCGGTGAAATGCCGTTGACCCGGATGCCATATCTCGCAAGCTCAACAGCAAGCGTTTGAGTCAGATTATTGACCCCGCTCTTGGCGACCGCATAGGGCCCATTGAAAGGCGAGGCTCGATTCGCGGTTTGCGATGAGATGTTGATGATCGTGCCCCCTTTTTCCGAAGCCTTCATCACCCTTGCCGCTGCTTGTGCACCACTCCAGACGGCTTTCAGATTCAGATTCAACTGGAAATCCCACTGACGCTCGGGCATCTCAAGGAGCGTTCTGGCCACTCGGTCATCTGCCCCACCGGCGTTACTCACCCAGCAGGTTAGCCCACCCATTGCTCGCTCCGTTTCAACGGCGAGGGACTCAACCTGAGCCATGTCCATCACATCGCACGTGATAGCAAGCGCTCGACGACCCAGCTTCTCGACTTTCTCCGCTACACGCTCGATCTCCTCCGTTCGCCGTGCAGCGACAACGACATCTGCGCCGGCTTCCGCGAGTCCAAGCGCAATAGCCTCTCCGATACCCCGGCCAGCCCCTGTTACAACCGCTACTTGCCCCTCAAGGCTAAACTGCTCGATGATCGACATCGATGTCCTCCCTTTCATCATTAAGCTATTTGTCGTCAAACAATCTGTCGTTCAACAATCTATCGTTAAGCAAACTGGCGTTAAACAATCGCTACCAGTGCGCAACGCTGACCCAAAGGCCTTCTGGCCCCGGCCACTAGCCCTGCAAACCCGTCGAACCACGCGACCGATGTCACTGGCTCGCCAGTTTCGCGATATTCCTTTCCCCTGCCGCTGTGCCTGACATAGGGGTCAGACCTTGCGCGATGGCGCCACCACAGTGCTCCCCACTCTCTCACTGAGACCCGCGCGTTGCAATCTCTAGATAGAGGCCTTGGGTCGACATCACTAGCAGTTGCTCACCATGAGTATCAGGCGCTGTGCTCTAGAAGAAATGCTCCCGCAAGCGCACCCGTTTTCTCGCCGTCCTCTTTCCAATCGCGAATCAACGTAGCATGTTGGGCGATTGATGCGATGTGGTCCGAGACCGAGGCCGGATGGTACTGATCATCTCCTCGCAAGATCAAAAGCGGATGGGTAAGACGCTCAATCACTTCATACCCAACACTAAATACCGCTTCACCGTCGTACATGTTTGATCGAAAACAGCTCAGCACCTCGTCTGTCAGCGCTGAATCTTTCGCTTGTTGATCGACCGCCCAGCCATCAAACATGGCGTAGAACACGTCGGTGTTGTGATCAAAGCCAATGGTCTGTTGAATCACCGCCGCCGCGACTCTATCCGGTGCCTGCTGCATCAGCTTGAACGCAAACGCGCCGCCGATGCATCCACCAACGATATGGCATCGTTCGATTTCAAGCGCATCCAGCAATCGTAAATGATCGTCAGCATAGGTTTGCCAACTATCATGAGCACTAATGGGAGCAGTCGATGCACCTGCGTTGCGTTGGTCCATCGCCACCACGGTGAAGTCTGATGCTAGGACCTCGCGAGGATCCCAAGGTGAGTTGCCCCAAAACGCCGCGGCAGACCGCATCCCGCCAGGGGCAAATAACATTACAGGAAACCCTTCTCCAGTCACTTCATAGGACAAGTTAACGTCACCCTCTTTAACCCACGGCATACCTAATCACCCTCACCATTTTTATAACCACTCTATCTGAGTTATTGGCGGTTGCGCAAAAGCCTGCGAGTCATGGGTACATCGCATCTACCGAGAGCACTTGCATCATTAAGATCACGCGCAAAGGCGCGGCGCCTGGGACTGCGCATGGAGCAAAATCTGGCTTTTTGCGGACCCTGCGTAGGATCGCCAACCGCATAAAGCATTCAGCAGTCACCACTTATAACGCCTCTGCTCTCATGGCCCCATAGATCACCACGCCCCAGATCAGTAAGACAATAGTTACCAGCGATCAAGACGGCTTCCGCTACGAGCGAACAGCAACTTCTGTCAGCACTTTTTCCCCACGACATAGCGCTAACCCCTCATGGTTAGCCAAACCGCCCACTTGGATATGATCATCCCAGAAGATGGGTCGACGGAAATAGATCTCCCAGTCAAATTGCGCGCCCAGATTCCAAAAAGCGCGGGTCAGATAGTGAACGCCTTGGCCGCCACCGATAATTGGTGCGCGAAACCCCGCTTGTTGCGCCACCGCCTCGTCGTAATGAATCGCATTTCCTTCGCGCGAATAGCCCAGCGTTTGCTCTGGCCGCAATTTCCGATATTCTCGAATCTCTAAATCACTCGTGGACTGAATGACTGGCGGCGGCCTCGATCCGGCGCCGCGGCTCGGGGTGGGCGAATCACCGGCTTTCGCCATTGGCTTTAGCGACTCCCGCGGTACTGAAATGAGCGTTTCACCGGTGGTCGTCTCGAACGCCACGTTGGTCGAGATTCTGAGGCCCCGAGGCACCTCGGTCACCGACTCAATTTTCCCTTTGACCCTCATCGGCTCATCCAGTTTGGGCGCCCGAAAAACCTTGAGTCTCGTCAGCATATTCACGTTACCTTCAGCGCTGATTCCGCTATCGATGCCCGCCTGAATGCTTATCCCAATGAAAAACGCGGGATCGACCCATCCGCGGTAGTAGTCGGGGTCAATACCAAGTGCCGTGAGTTTCTCGGCTTGATGGCTTGTTTCTACGGTTAATAATGCCGAGGCCAGCTCGAACCCCGCATACGGCTCAATCCACTCCTGTGTTGTCACGCTCCCCTCCAGTTATTAACCAACGTTTGCCACCACCACATCACCCTCGGCCAATTGTCTGCCATGGTGTGTAACGCTAAGGCGTTATTCGCCGTTCTCATAAGTATTCTGCGAATTGGATCTGAGCTACCACCTCAAGACAAGCCGCATATCCCAGCGACTCGAAACCCTCTCGATGCTCTGTGCGCGCATGTTTTAGCGCCTGCATCGGGATTTTACTGATGCCGAATTATGTTTCGGCGTTGCCGCTTATTGCCTTCGCCCACTCATCATTTATGTGAACTGATCACCAGTCCGCCTGGTCTGCGACCAGAAGCGCACTCCATCAACCGATTTCTTTAGCAGCCTCCGTAGGCATCAGCGCTAACCCTGATTTGAATGCTCTCCTAAGCCAGAGGTTCAAAAAAGGGCGAGTTCCAAGTGTCACCAAATGTCACCTGATCCGCTGGTTCGCGATCTGCAGGTCTCAGCGTGGCCCTGCCAAGATAAGCCGCCGGAAACATCGCTGTTTGAGTCACCCCATCAGGTAATTCGAGAATCGTTTTTATCTCGTCCGCTCGCGCATTAAGTAGTGAGGTCCAGGTAGTCCCGATGCCACGCCCTCGTAGCGCGAGCATTAGCGACCACGCGGCCGGCAAGATGGATCCATAAAAGCCAATCTGGCCGCCCTGGTCAGCGGGCGGTTCCCCTACTACGCACACAAAGATGAGCGCAGGCATATTGGGAAGACGGTCTATGAGCGCACGGTGAGTGGCCTTCATCGACATGCCTCGATCACTCATCAGCTGCGTCAATATCTCCTCGTAGATTACAGCGATCTTCGCCTTTTGATCAGGAGCGGTAACCACCAAAAATCGCCAATTCTCACCTAGCAGCCCCGTGGGCGCCTGGACGGCGACATCAATCGCAGCACGAAGGTCCTCTGGATCAATGGCTCGCGACAAATCTAAATTTTTTCGCACCGACCGTGCGGTTCTGAGCAAGTGCTCAAATTCCGTAAAACGACTCTCTAAAGACTCAGCCATGTAGTTTCATTGACCCTTTTCGTCAAAAGGACAGCGGCAGTATCAGGTGACGCTTAAACATTCGATCGCGGTGCTCAACGACAATGGGATCGTAAGGCTGTAAACGCTTGGCTGGTAATTCGTAGCTCTGCCTTAACCGGTCGGGCATCGGATTAATATCGTGAGGCATCGGATTCAATAAGTTAGAGAAGTAGGCCCAATACAGGTCTGCCGCGCTAAATTGTTCGCCCACTAAATAGCCCTCGCTAGATTGGTGAAGATCCGACGCAAGCCCCTCCAAAAAAGAATCGGCAGTCGATATCGACTGCTCGACTTTTTTTCCATCGTAGCCATATTCCTTGAACATGGGATTGGCGTCTTGACCGGCCTGATCGTTTTGACTAGCCCAAGCGTCCAACAAAATCACTCTGCAGTGCCAGGCGAACCCTTGCTCACCCGCCATTTCGTTGATTAAGCCCACCATGCGGATTCGAGTCTCCCTGTCTTCGGGGATAAGGCTCTGCCCGCTGCCCAGCCGCTCCGCGAGCTCGAGAATTTCCATTGATCGCACTCGCGGCGCTTCATCATTCCAGACTGCGACGGGTGCATTGCGATGACTGGTCCATGCGACGAGCGCATCGTTAGACTGCCCTCCAACCTGCAACACTGGATGGAACGGCACTTGATGGTGATTAAAGAGTGCTTTTGCTGCCTCGCTCCAGGGACCGGGGACTCCGCCCGTCAACACAAGCTTTAACCCGCTCAAATCACGCGCCTCTTCGACAGAAAGATAGTCCATTACCCACCTCCTCGCTGATTCGATTCCTGTTTGATTTACTTCCTCGCGGGTTCCTCTCGGGGGATTATTTCAGCGATTGCCATGAGCGGCTTCGTGAGGGGAATAGAATCTCTCTACTTCCCGGCCGCCCACTAACATAGCAATAACCGAGAACAAATCACAAAACGCGTCGCTCAAATCAATCGCTAGAGACTCCCCTTTCGGCTGGTGACCTGACCGATTGACCTGAAAGACTACGATTACCGGTTTTTATTGTGGGCGCCTCGCTTTTTCAATGGCAATCGATTGCCCACCAACTTCACCAGCAATCTGATTGGGGACCGCTAGGGATAGCACGTAATGACTAACAAGCCAATCGTCCCCCACTTTCACCATCACTCCACTACCTCTGCAGGGACCTAGTTTTTCGTTCCAGAGCAGTTCGTCAAACCATCGCACTGAGTCCTCGCCCATGATGTGGCGTTCAATGGTCCGGTAGGTCCACCCTCGGCCTACTAAAAAGTGAGGTTCAGCATACGCTTTGAATTCATCAATAGTCCATCGTTCGCCGGCATCAGTACCGATAAACACTGCATCTGGTGCATACAGCGCGAAGTAATCATCAAAGTTCGCTTGGCTCGCCATCTCGTGCAGGCGGTCGAGTTGTGAATGGATGGCTAGGTCATCTGTCTGCTCACCGTGCGCGGGGAGGCTGAATTGAGAGGCCACCACTAACCAAGCCAACAGGATAAAATTCGAAGAGCCGCTCAGCTTTCTCTTAAGTGGCAACAGTGAAAACCCTCTAAGCGAGCAACCTGGCGAGCCATCAAGTGAAGCAATTAAGGAGCTTTTAGCTGCTTTAAGTGAAGAGCCTTCAGCTGGAACGAATAAAGAGCCCTCAGCTGCTTTAGGTGGAAAGCCACTAGCTACCTTGGATAAAGCTCCAGTCCTTACCTGGCTCCAAAGACGCAGTATCGAGTAAGCCCAGCCTAGGTTTTTAGTATTCAACCGCATGAATGACCCTCCTGATTCCGTATTTGATTCCCACATCGCCACGACCCTCGCCTCTTGGCATCATAGGCACGCAGCATGACGTAGTGAAGCCAGAGTGCAATCCTGAGCGATCGGAATGTGTGATCCGGTATGTATCGCTAGATTCGAAACAAACGACCATTGGGCACAGCATGAAATCTCGCTATCATCAACCCACTCATCATTTAGGGACTGCAACATGAGCGAATACATACCGCCCACCATCGATTGGGTCCGAAAACACGTGGAACGC